>JAEWEI010000422.1 GCA_023389545.1 Actinomycetes bacterium
CGTCCCCCACAGCACCGTCCCCCACGCCCCTGCCACCCCGGAGACCGGTCCATGACCACCCTGACCCCCGCACTCCACGACAACGCGATCCTGCTGCGCCCCGGCGACGACGTGGTCGTGACCACGCATGACCTGCAGTCCGGCAGCACCCTGCTGCACGACGGCGCACCCCTGACGCTCTCCCAGAGCGTGCCGCGCGGCCACAAGCTCGCCGTCCGGGTGGTGCCCGTCGGTGGGCAGGTGCACAAGTACGGCCAGTCCATCGGGCGGGCGACGCGCGACATCGCGGTGGGCGACCACGTGCACACGCACAACCTCGGCATGGACGACGCCGCGCGGGACTACGAATTCGGCACCGCCCGCCTGCGCCCCCCGGCGCCCACCGGCCCGCCCCGCACGTTCCAGGGGTACCGCCGCGGCGACGGGCGCTGGGGGACCCGGAACTACATCGGCATCCTCACCTCGGTGAACTGCTCGGCGTCTTCCGCGAAGCTCATCGCCGAGCAGTTCCGCGGCCCGGTGCTCGACGCCTACCCGCATGTCGACGGCGTGATGGCCCTGACCCACCAGTCCGGCTGCGGGCTGGTGCCGGCGAGCGAGGGCGCGCAGATGATGCTGCGGACCCTGCGCGGGTACGCCGCCCACCCGAACTTCGCCGGGCTGCTGGTGCTCGGGCTCGGCTGCGAGATGCTGCCCGCGCAGTCGCTGCTGGACGGCCTGGACCTGCCCGCGGACAAGGTGGTGCGCACCCTGGTGATCCAGGAGAGCGGTGGCATCCGCAAGACGGTCCGCGCGGGAGTCGAGGCGATCACCGAGATGCTGCCCGCGATCGAGGCGCTGCGCCGCGAGCCGGCGCCGGTCTCCGAGCTGGTGCTCGGCATGAACTGCGGCGGCTCCGACGGGTACTCCGGCATCACGGCCAACCCCGCGCTCGGCCATGCCTCCGACCTGCTGGTGGCGCACGGCGGGACCAGCATCCTCGCCGAGACCCCCGAGGTGTTCGGCGCCGAGCACCTGCTGACGCGGCGCGCGGTCTCCGAGGACGTCGGCCGCGCCCTGCTGCGCCGCATCGACTGGTGGCAGCAGTACGCCGCCCACGGTGGCGGCTCGCTGGACAACAACCCCTCCCCCGGCAACAAGGCCGGCGGCCTGACGACCATCCTGGAGAAGTCCCTGGGCGCCGTCGCCAAGGGCGGCTCAGCCGAGTTGGCGGCCGTCTACGAGTACGCGGAGCCCGTGACGGCCAAGGGCTTCACGTTCATGGACACCCCCGGCTACGACCCGGTGTCAGTGACCGGCATCGTCGCCGGCGGCTCCACGGTGGTCGTGTTCACCACCGGTCGCGGCTCGGTGCTGGGCTGCAAGCCGACTCCGTCCATCAAGGTCTCCACGAACACCGACATGTACCTGCGCATGGCCGAGGACATCGACCTCAACGCGGGGCGCATCGTGGACGGCTCCGCGACCATCGCCGAGGTGGGCGAGGAGATCTTCGAGAAGATCATCGCGGTGGCCTCGGGCGAGCAGACGGTCTCCGAGGAGCTCGACCTGGGCCAGGACGAGTTCATCCCCTGGCAGCTCGGCACGGTCACCTGACGGGCATGCGGGATCGCGGAGCCACCGCCGGCGTCAGCGGAAGTACGCGCCCCCGTTGACGTCCAGCACCGTGCCGGAGACGAACCCGGCGCCCTCGGAGGCCAGGTAGACGACAGCCGCCGCGACGTCCTCAGGCGTGCCCGCGCGCTTGAGCGGCGTGCCGTCGATCGCGGCCTGCTGGGCGGGCTGCGGCGTGTGGATCGCGTGGAACGGCGTGCCGCCGATGAACCCGGGCGCCACGGAGTTCACGGTGATGCCGCGCGGGCCCAGCTCGCGGGCGACGGCCCGGGTGAAGCCGTCGAGCGCCGCCTTGGCCGTGGCGTAGGCGACGGCTCCGGTGCCGCCGCCGTTCTGGCCGGCGAGCGAGCTGATGGTGATGATGCGGCCGCCGTCCGGCATGAGGGGCAGCACGGCGCGGGTGGCGTAGAAGACGCTGGAGACGTTGAGGTCGAGCACCTGGTGCCAGTGCTGGTCGTCCATGCCGGTGACCAGTTGGCGGCCGCCCAGGCCCCCCGCGTTGTTCACGAGGATGTCGATGCCGCCGCCCAACGCGTCGGCGGCCTGCACCACCACGCGGTCGACGTCCCAGCTGTGCCGGGCGTCGAGCTGGAACGCGACGGCCTTGCGGCCCAGGGCCTCGATCTGCTCGACGACCTCCGCCGGGTCGTGCGTCAGATGAGTGAAAGCGATGTCGGCGCCAGCCTGCGCGAGGGCGAGCGCGGTGGCCCGGCCGATTCCGGTCGCCGCGCCGGTGACCAGCGCGCGCCGACCTTCGAGGTTGTCCATGACCACTCCCTGCTTGACCGGTGCGCCACAGTGCGCGGCGCGTCCGGGAACCTGGCGCGACGCTAGTTCACCGTGGGGCGCGGGTCTACACCCCACGGCCGAGCCTCACCCAAGCGGCGCCAACGCCCGAGGCCGCGGGCGGTCACGGAAGGGTGAGGCCTGCGGGCAGCAGTGGGGGCAGCACCTCGCGCATGGTGCGGTGCAGCCAGGCGATCCGCTCGGTGGTCATGCGCTCGGCGGGGGCGGTGAGGCTCACGGCGGCGATGGCGGCGCCCGAGCGGAGCAGTGGCACGGCCACACAGCTGATGCCGGGCTCGTTCTCCTCGCGCTCGGTCGCGTATCCCCGGGCCCGGGCGGCCTCGATCGCCGACCACGCCGCGTCCACGGCCTGCGACTCCGCCGTGGCGCCCGGCGCGGCGCTGGCGGCTGCGGAGTCCTCCTCGGCGCGCGCGTACCCGGCCAGGGCGGAGCGCTCCGTGCCCCGGTAGGCCAGCAGCGCCCTGCCCAGGGCGGTGCGCAGCGCTGGGCTGCGGCGCCCCACGGCGGACCACACCCGCACGGGCCGCTCGGGCTCCACCTTGTCGAGGTAGACCACGTGGGAGCCGCTGAGCACGCCCAGGTGCACCAGCTCGTCCACGGCGCCGCTCAGCGCCACGAGGGCGGGGTGCAGCATGAGCGGCAGGTTCTCGTCGCTGAGGAAGTCGTCGGCGAGGAGGGTCGCGGAGGGGCCGAGCACGTAGTGGCCGGTGGCCGCGTCCTGCACGGCGAACCCGCGGAACCGCAGGGCCTGCAACGCGCGGTGCACTGTCGTCTTGTGCAGGCCCAGGGAGGCGGCGAGGTCCGCGAGGGTCAGCCCCCGGCCGCCGGCTCGGGCGAGCGCCTGGAGCACGAGCAGCGCGCGGTCCACCGACTCGACCGGCGAGGCGACGGGGCTGTCGGTCATCGGGGACGGGGGCTGGGCGCGATGGGCATGCGCCCAGAGTAGGCGCGGGCGCTGAGGTCAGGCCCGGGTATTCCGCGGGTGGTCGAGGGCGGCGGGGTTGAGGGGGTGCGCGGGGCGCCGGCCGTGGGCCACGTCGATGACGGCGTCCGTGGCGCTGCGGGCGACGGCGCTGACGAAGTCGTCAGTCCAGCACAGCGCGTGCGGCGTGAGGATGACGTTGTCGAGGGCGAGCAGCGGCTCGTCGGGGGCTGGCGGCTCGGGGTCGAGCACGTCGAGCCCGGCGCCGGCGATGCGGCCCTCGCGGAGCGCGTCGGTGAGCGCGCCCTGGTCGACGAGGCCGCCGCGCCCGACGTTCACCAGGTAGGCGGTGCGGCGCATGCTGCGCAGGAACGCGGCGTCCACGAGGTGGCGGGACGACGGGGTCAGCGCCGCGGTGAGCACCACGTAGTCGCTCTCGGCGGCGAGCCGCTCCATGGGCACGCACTCGACGCCGGCGGTGGACGCGCGCTCGCGGGCCGAGGCCCTGTCGAGCGTGAGGACGCGGACGCCGAGTGGCTGGAGCAGTGCGGCGAGCTCCGTGCCGACGCTGCCGAAGCCGATGATGCCGATAGTGCGCCCCGCGATGCCGAGGCCGCGGTAGTCCCCACGGGCGGACCATCGGCCCTCGGTGGCGGCCCGGTGGTTGTCGAGCAGCCGGTGGCCCAGGGCGAGCACGAGCGTGAGCGCGGACAGGGCCAGGGGGCGGCGCACGCCGTCGGGCGCGTTGGTGACAAGGACGCCCTCGGCGGCGAGGCCGTCCAGGTCGATGCCGTCGTATCCGGCGCCGAACCGGGCGACGTGGCGCAGGCGGGGCGCGGTGGCGACCGCCTCGCGCGTGAAGTGCAGGTGGCCGAAGGAGAGCACGGCGTCGTAGGGCTCGAGTCCGCTCGCGACGTGGCCGTGCTGGGCGGGCATGACCTCCCAGCGCAGCCCGGCGTCGGTGAGCCGGTCCAGCCCGACGTCGCCGAAGAACACGGACCCATCGGCCCGCAGGACGTCGGGGGTGAGCCCGACGAGGTATTCGGTGGTCACGCATCGCTCCTTGGAGTCATCTGATCTGTCACGCCGTGCTGGGGGCCGGTTCCGGCGGATGCTCGGGTCGAGCGCGGCACCTCCGAGAAATTCATCTGATGAATGCTAGCCTGGCGCGAGCTGTCCCCCTCACCCCACCGGAGTGCCGCATGAAGATCACCAGCATCGAGATCGAGGACGTCAGGTTCCCGACGTCGCTCACCGCCGACGGCTCGGACGCCATGAACAAGGACGGCGACTACTCCGCCGCCTACGTCGTGCTGCGCACCGACGGCCGCGCGCCCGACGGCACGCCGCTCGCCGGATTCGGCCTGACCTTCACCACCGGACGCGGCAACGACATCGTCGGCGTGGCCGCCCGCCAGCAGGCCGCCCTGCTCGTGGGGCGCGACGTCGCCGAGATGGCCGCCGACATGGGCCAGGTCTACCGCGACCTCACCGCCGACGCGCAGATCCGCTGGCTCGGGCCCGAGAAGGGCGTGGTGCACCTGTCGCTGTCCGCGGTGATGAACGCCGCCTGGGACCTCGTGGCGCGACTCGCCGGCAAGCCCGTCTGGCGCCTGCTCGCCGACATGACGCCCGAGCAGCTCGTCGACGTCGCCGACCTGCGCTACCTGTCCGACGCGCTCACCCGCGACGAGGCCATCGCGCTGCTGCGCGCCAAGGAGGACGGCAAGGCCGCCCGCATCGCCGAGCTCGAGGCCACCGGCTACCCCTGCTACACCACGTCCGCCGGCTGGCTCGGCTACAGCGACGAGAAGCTGCGCCGGCTGTGCCAGGAGGCCATCGACGAGGGCTACCAGCACATCAAGCTCAAGGTCGGCACGAGCCTCGAGGAGGACATCCGCCGCTGCGCCATCGCGCGCGAGGTCATCGGCCCCGACCGCACGCTCATGATCGACGCGAACCAGGTGTGGGACGTCGACCAGGCGATCGAGTGGACCAACGCGCTCGCCCAGTTCAACCTGCTGTGGATCGAGGAGCCCACCAGCCCCGACGACGTGCTGGGCCATGCGGCCATCAAGCGCGGCGTGGCGCCCGTGGGGGTCGCCACCGGCGAGCACTGCCACAACCGGGTCATGTTCAAGCAGTTCATGCAGGCCGGCGCGATGGACTTCTGCCAGCTCGACGCGGGCCGCCTGGCGAGCCTCAACGAGATCGTGGCGGTGCTGCTGCTCGCCGCGAAGTTCGACGTGCCGGTGTGCCCGCACGCGGGCGGCGTGGGGCTGTGCGAGATGGTGCAGCACGTCTCGGCGCTGGACTTCGTGGCCGTCTCGGGCACCCGCGAGGGCCGCGTCACCGAGTTCGTCGACCACCTGCACGAGCACTTCACCGACCCCTGCATCGTGCGCGACGCCGCGTACGTGCTGCCCAGCCTGCCCGGCTACTCCACCGAGATGCACGCCGCCTCGGTGGCCGAGTTCCGGTACCCGGACGGGTCCTACTGGGCCGGGCGCCTCGCTGACGAGGCCGCGGCGGTCTAGCCGCCCGCGAGGACACGTGCCCGCCCGAGCGTCCCCGACGCCCGGGCGGGCACTGCTCATCGCGCCATCCACCCGCCGTCGACGGCCAGCACCTGGCCGTGCACGTACGCCGAGGCCTGCGACACGAGGAACACCACGACGTTGCCGATGTCCTCGGGCTGGCCCCAGCGCCCTGCCGGGATGCGCACCGAGAGCTGCTCGAGCCGCACCGGGTCGGCCAGCAGCGCGGTGTTCATCTCCGTGGCCATGTAGCCAGGCGCCACCGCGTTGACGTTGACGCCCTTGCCCGACCACTCGTTGCACAGCGCCTTGGTGAGCTGCGCGACGGCGCCCTTGCTCGCGGCGTACGCGGGGACGGTGAAGCCGCCCTGGAAGCTCAGCAGGGACGCGAGGTTGACGATCTTGCCCTCGCCGCGCTCGAGCATGGGCCGCCCGAAGATCTGGCAGAGCTGGAACACCGAACGCAGGTTCACGTCGATGACGCGGTCCCAGGCGTCCAGCGGGAAGTCGACCGCCGGGTAGCGGTCCTGGGTGCCGGCGTTGTTGACCAGCACGTCCACCTGGTGCTCGGCGAGCACCTGGGCGCCCACGGCGGCGATCTGGTCGCTGTCGGCCAGGTCGAGCGCATAGAACGAGACGGTGCGGCCCAGCTCGGCGGCCAGCGCCGAGAGCTCGTCGGGGATGCCGCTGCGGCCGAAGACGATCACGTCGGCGCCGGCCACCAGCAGGGCTTGGGAGATGCCGAGGCCGAGGCCGCGCCCTCCCCCGGTCACCGCTGCCGTCTTGCCAGTGAGATCGAAGGCGTTGCTCATGCGTCTGCCGCTCCGTCCAGGGGGGTGAGGAGGACCTTGAGGCAGTCCTGCCCCGAGGTGGCGGCGTCGAAGGCCGCGCTGACGTCCTCGAGTGAGAACGCCTTGGTCGGGAAGCGGTCGAGGCCCAGGTCGCCCGAGGCGATGAGCTCGATCGCGCGCGTGACGTCCGCCGACGTGTACACGCGCACCCCGACCACCGACTGCTCCTTGAAGCAGATGTCGCGCAGGTCGATCGCCGTGGGCTGCTTGTAGACGCCCACCACCACGATCCGGCCCAGCACGCGCGTGACCGCCGTCAGCTCGGCGGCGACGCTCGGGTGCGCGGCGCTGTCGAACGTGGTGTCCGCGCCCTCGCCGTCGGTCAGCGGCGCCAGCGTCTCGGCCATCGTCGAGCCCTCGGGCACGACGGTGAAGCCCATCCCCTCGGCGACCTCGCGGCGCCAGGCGCTCGGCTCGGTGATCACCACGTGCCCGGCGCCCTCGTGGCGCGCGACCAGCGCGGTGAGGATGCCGATCGGGCCGGCGCCGTACACCGCGACCGTGTCGCCCTTCTCCATGCCGGACAGCGCCACCGCGTGCACGGCGACGGCCAGGGGCTCGGCGAGGGCGGCGGTGCGGGGGTCGACGCCCGCGGGGACCTCGTGCAGCACCTCGGGCGGGAGCGCCACGTACTGCGCCATGCCGCCCGCGGTGTCGATGCCGTACAGCCCCAGGCGGCGGCACACGTGCGCGTGGCCGTCGCGGCAGGCCTTGCACTCGCCGCAGCTGATGAGCGGCTCGGCGATCACGAGCGCGCCCTCGGCGGGACCCGTCGCGCCCGCGCGCTCCACCCAGCCCGAGAGCTCGTGGCCCATGACCAGCGGCGCCTGCGCGCGCGGGTGCTTGCCGTGCAGGATCGACAGGTCGGTGCCGCAGATGCCGTTGTACGCGACCTTGACCAGGGCCCACCCCTCGGGGACCTCGGGCATCGCGATGCTGGTGACGGCGACCTCGTCCG
>JAEWEI010000450.1 GCA_023389545.1 Actinomycetes bacterium
AACGTTCGGGCTGTGGCGCAGCTTGGTAGCGCACTTGACTGGGGGTCAAGGGGTCGCAGGTTCAAATCCTGTCAGCCCGACAGAGAAGCCCTGGTGAGAGTTCCTCTCACCAGGGCTTTGTCGTGTCCCCGACGTGCGGCTAGCCGCACTGCGGGCGGGGCGGGATCACCACGCGGCAGACCATCGCGGCGACCGCGGCAGCCACCGCCGCGAAGGCGAAGGCCTGCTGGAATCCGTCGTCGCCGCCGGTGACCAGGCTCAGTGCCGCGATGCTTGACACGGTGGCGACGCCGAGTGACGCGCCGAACTCGTGGAACGTGCTGAGCAGTCCGGACGCGATGCCGGCCTCCGCGAGCCCGATCTGCCCCAAGGCCGTCGCTGACGCCACGACGAACAGCGCCCCGATGCCGAAGGCCCCGAAGCTGATCCCGATGGTGATCGCCGCTGTGTGGGGCCAGAGGGCGGGCACGAGGAGGCCGGCGGCGGCGATCAGCATGCCCACGGCGCCGAGGGCGCGGCCTCCCATGCGGGCGATGAGGCGCCCGCCGAGGTTCGCGCCCGCCATCGTGGCGACCGCGATCGGCAGGAACAGGGCGCCGGTCGCCAGCGGGCTGTGTCCGGCGGACCGCTGGAAGTAGAACGTGCCGAGGAAGAACACCGCGACCATGAGGGCGGTGGCGACGAGGATGACGAACACTCCCGCGCCCACGGGACGGCGCGTCAACAGGCGGAGGTCCATGAGCGGGGCGGCCGCCGCCTTCTGCCGCCACCCGAACAGCAGGTACAGCACCGCGGCTCCGCCAGCCGCGACTAGGGTCCGCGCGCTGGCCCACCCCGACTCGCCCACTGTGGTGAGTGCGTAGATCGCCGATCCGGTCGCCACGGTCACCAGCAGCGCGCCGAGGACGTCGAGTGAGCGTCGTGCGCCGGCGGCGGGCGGCAGTGGCGGCAGGACGCGTGGCAGTGCGAGCAGCACGATCAGTCCGACCGGGATGTTGAGGAAGAACACCCACGGCCAGCCGGGGCCGGCGGTGATCAGCCCGCCCAGCAGCACGCCGACGGCCGCGCCGCCTCCGCCGAGGGCAGACCAGATGCCGAGTGCCCGGTTGCGCTCGTCGCCCGAGAACAGCCGCACCACCACCGAGAGCGCGGCGGGTGAGAGCATCGCGGCGCCGAGCCCTTGCACGACGCGCCCGGTGAGCAGGAGCGCGCCGCTCTCGGCGAGGCCCGCCAGCAGCGACCCCGCTGTGAAGGCCAGCAGGCCGGCGCGCACGATCGGGGTGGCGCCGACGAGGTCGGCGCAGCGGCCGCCCAGCAGCATCAGGCCGCCAAAGGTGAGGGTGTAGGCGGCGACCACCCACGTCGCCGCCTCGCGTGACAGGTCGAGGTCGGCGGTCATCTGCGGGAGGGCGATCGCCACGACTGTGACGTCCAGGATCAGCATGAACTGCGCGATGCCCAGCAGGGCGAGTGCTGACCAGCGTCTGGGGTAGACGTCTTCGCCGGTGATAGGCGGGGTGCTCGTCGTGGCCATCGGTCCTCCTAAGTTGGACGGGCGCGTTCGAGTTCCTTCGACCATAACTCAGACATGATGTACGGGAAGTGGACGTGCGGCAGCCCCTAGACTTCCCGAATGCCACAGCGCCGTGCCCTCGTCTCCGTTCTCGCGCCCATCGGAATTGGACTGGCTGTCGGGTCACTCACCTCCCTGGTCCAAGCGAGCGCGGACTTCCCGTGGCTCGCCCTCGTCAACGCTGTCAGCCCGTGGCTGACGACGGCCTTCGCCGCCGGCGCCCTCCAGCGGAAGCTGTCGGCCGCGACGGTCGCAGGCCTGGTCGCGACGCTCATGCAGGTGGTCGGCTACTACGCCACCGCTGAACTCCGGGGCTTCGGCGTCAATCTCGCGTGGGTGGCCATGTGGGCCGTGTGCGCGATCGTCGGCGGGCCGGTGTTCGGCGCCGCCGGGCACGCCTGGCGGCGTGGTGCCCCGGCCGGTCTGGGGGCCGCCGCCCTGGTCGCCGCATGGGCTAGCGAGGCGGTCATCGCGTACCAACTCCGCCTGGGCTACACGTCGAGCGCCGTGCTGTTCGGCGTCATCGCCGTGGTCCTCGCGCTCGCGCTCGGGAGGCATCGGGCCCAGTACGGCCGGATGGCGGCATGGCTCGTGCCCGCGCTGCTGGCGGGCGCGGCCGGGCACGCCGTGCTGGGGGTTGTCGCGGGCTGAGCCTGGCCAGCGCTCGCCCGATCGGTCCGGATCATCCCGTGGGGCTGCCCGACAACCCACTCGACTGACTCTGGTCTCATGCGCCCTTGAGATGGCAGTCAAAGAACTCGATGGTCCGCCGTCGAGCGTCTCGGGTGGCGGCCTCGTCGTACTCGGTTCTCGAGACCCGCGCCAGGAACCTCAGTAGCAACGTGAGGTCGCCAGGGTCGTGGTCGTTCATGAAGCCGTGCCCGGCGCCGGGATAGACCTTGATGTCGTGCGGGACGTCGAACTCAGTGAGCAATCGGTCGAGCCGCTCACCGGCCCGCCAGCCGAGTGGCGAGTTGTCCGAGCCGCCATAACTCCCCACGATCGGGCACGCCTGCGAGATCCACTCCTCGGCGTCGGACGGACAGCCTCCGTAGTTCACGCTGGAACTGGCGAAGCCGTGATTCGCCGCCAACGCGATCGCGTACCCACCGCCCATGCAGAAGCCGATGACCCCGATCCGGCCGGTGCACTCATGGTGGTCTCGAAGCCATCCTCGGGCCGCTTCGATGTCGTCGAAGGACCGCCCGCGGCGTTTGCCGAGATCCCGCATGACCGTGCGGAGACAGCCCAGGCGGCTGCCCCAGTAGTACAGGTCGGGCGCGACGGCCAGATACCCCTCGTCCGCAAGCCAATCGGCCTGGGCGCGCAGGTCGTGGCTCATCCCCGTGAAGTCGTGGATGACCACCACCCCGGGCCACGGCGGCGGCGTTCCCGGAACCGCACAGTGGGCGGGCATCCTTCCCCGCCCGGTTTCGATCTCCAGGTTCACGACGGACCCCCGGGGCGCATCCGGAACGGCGTGGGTCGATCTGCTCGAACCGCTCATACCGGATTCGGTCCACTCTCTCCCCGTCGAGACGGGATGTCGAGTCGGGCGCCGTGACGACGACAGGGGCCGTATCCGTCGAGAACTAGGCGACGATCGGCTGCCAGGGTCAGGCGAGGTGCGGGAACCGTCCTCGGTGCAGCGCCCTGACCTCCTCCGTGAGCTCCTCGGCGGGGCCGTCGACGACGGCGCCCGGGACCACCTGCGTGATCGGCAGCGGGGCCACAGGCCCGGCGGGACAGCCCCACTCCGCGAGCCATGAGGTGAGCTGCTTCGAGGACGCGGCGTAGACGATCCTGCCGAGCCCGACCCAGCCGTGGCTCGCCGCGCACATCGGGCAGTGCTCGCCGGAGGTGTAGACGGTGGCCGACGCCCGCTCGGCGGGGGACAGGTGCGAAGCGGCCCAGCGGGAGATCTCGAACTCGGGGTGGCGCGTCTGGTCGCCGTCCTTGACCCGGTTGCGGTCCTCGAAGAGCGTCTCGCCGGAAGCCGAGACCAGCACGGAGCCGAAGGGCTCGTCGCCGTCCTCGAGTGCCTCCTGGGCCAGGTCGACGCAGCGGCGCAGGTGTGTCAGGTCGTTCGCGGAGATGCTCATCGGGTCATCCTCGCCCGAGTGGCGCGCCGATCACGACGAGAAACGCTGGACGCCGACGCGTGAAGGGGCCCGGTGGAGGGTGGTCCACCGGGCCCGTCGGTTCCTGCTGGTCTTGGCGCCCCATGTCAGCCGGCGTCGGGGACCCGTTTGCGGAGGGCGATGGCGCCCCACGCGATCAGTCCGCCGATCGCGCCGATCGCCGTGCCGGTGACCAGTCCGCTGGGGATGGCGGCGAGGCGGGGGATGAGCGTGCTGGCCTCGCTTGTCCCAATGGCCGGAGGCGTGCCCTCGAAGGCGGTGTCCCACAGCAGCTGGTGGGTGATCACGAGCATCACGCCGAACATCACGCCGGTCACGAGGACCGTCAGGAATGGTCGGGGCGAGCGTCGCAGGACTGTGACGACGATCCACGCGGCCACGGGAGCGAGCGCCAGCACAGCGGTCACGAGGGTGCCCTCGTTGATCACGTGGAGGTCGTGGAGGATGACTCGGGGCAGGCCCAAGAGCGCGAGTCCCGCCATGGCGATGATCGGCATGCCGAAGCGGGGCTGACGGTCCGGGGCGGTGCGCGTCGGGGTGAGAGTGTGTTCTGTCATGCCCTCGACGCTAGGGACGGCGCCGGGCAAGCGGCTGCCGGCGCCAGGCGCGATGTCAGGTCGCTTGGGGTCGACGCGCGTTGTCGCGCGCGGGCGACAACGAGGCCCGGACCAGCGGGTCCGGGCCCCGTTCCGCGACGCTCGCGTCAGATCGCCAGGCCCGCCTGGAATCCCGTGTGCACGGCCTCGGCGACCTTCGCGGGCTGCACCGCGTCGCCGACGACGTGCAGCTCGGCGACGCGGCCGGCCAACGCGTCGGCGAGGGCGGTGTTCGAGCGCACCCCGAACGCGGTGATGACGGTGTCCGCCTCGATGCGCTCGTCGCCGTCCGGCCCCTTGACCTGCACGGCGCCCGGCTCGACGGCCGTGACCACGTGGCCGGTGAGGACCCGCACACCCTGCTCGGCGAGCTGCCGCAGCAGGGCGACCCGGTTGTAGACGACCATCGTGGGGGCGATCGCCTCGGCCATCTCGACGACCGTCACCTGGTGGCCGTCGCGGGCGAGCTCGAGCGCGGAGTCCACGCCGGAGAGGCCGCCGCCGCACACCACCACGCGCGTGCCCACGGGCGCCCCGCGGTGGAAGGCGAGCACGTCGACGACGCCCGGGGAGTCGATGCCGGGGATGCCGGGCACCACGGGCGTCGAGCCGGAGCCGACCACGACGGCGTCCGCCTCCAGGATCTCGGGGGAGTCGGGGCCGAGCTCGCGCTCGAGGTGCACGCGCACGCCCAGCTCGTCGAGCTCGCCGCGCCACCAGTCGATCATGCGGTGCAGCTCGCGCTTGAAGTCGGGCGTCGCGGCGGGCTCGAGCACCCCGCCGATGGCGTCGGTGCGCTCGTACACGTCGACGTCGTGCCCGCGGGAGGCGGCGACCCGGGCGGCCTCGAGACCGGCAGGGCCGGCCCCGACGACGGCGACGCGACGGCGGGTCGGCGCGGGCAGCAGCACCCGGTCGGTCTCGTGGCCGGCCTGCGGGTTCACCGAGCACTCGACGCCGCAGCCGCGCACGACGTTCCCGATGCACAGCTCGTTGCAGCGGATGCACGGCCGCACCGAGGACGCGCGGCCGGCGCGCACCTTGGCG
>JAEWEI010000453.1 GCA_023389545.1 Actinomycetes bacterium
TTGTCTTCATCGACCTTCCCTTGTCGTCTAGCGGCCCTGCCCGCGCGCCGTGGGCGCCGCACCGATCTCGGGCGGGGCACGCGGCACGTGCGCGACACAGCGCACTGAAGCGAACCGAACGCGGCCCTGGACATCGTGGTCTGGGCGCCGCGACGCCAAATTAGGCAGGGCCGTAGCACCGCTCTGGCCGGGGCGCATGTTCTGTCGATTTCCGTGGACGAACGGCAGCGGAGGTCACGGAACGATCACGGCAGCGGCACTCGACCTGGTCGTTTTGCCGCTTGTTCACGCGGGTGCGGGCCCTCCCCGTGGGGCCATGGACGGCCGAACCGCCGGCGAGCAGAACGAGTTGGTCCAGCCGCCGAGGGCATCCCCATGCGGCTGACCCGCGGGGTGCTCGGCCACTCCTCACAGGCGTACTACGCCTGGGCGGCCCGCCCGGTCAGCGACCGCGAACTGCAGGACGCCTACCTGACCAGCGCCCTGATCGAAGCCCACGACGAGGACCCGGAGTTCGGCTACCGGGTCCTGACCGACAACCGTGCGTAAGGGCCGGCGTGTAGTCGCGGGTCGAGTTGCCGGGGCGCCCGGCTCCACGCACCGGATCACGGTCCCAGCGTGCTGATCGGCACCACGACCACTCCGTCCGGGCGGGTGTACCCATACCCGGCGCCGGTGATGACGGCCAAGACCGCCGGTGGCCCGATCTTGTCGGTGTCGACGTCGGCCGCGAACTTCAAGAGCCTGGCCGCCCACATGTCGATGGACGCCGACCCGAGCTTGACCTCGAACGCCCCCCACTGCCCGCCACGCGTCTGAACGATCGCGTCAACCTCAGCGCCGTTGCTGTCCCGGTAATGGCAGATTTCCGCGTCGAGCGCATCGCCGTACACGCGAAGGTCGCGCACGACGAGGGACTCGAACAGAAGGCCCATGGTCTCCAGATCGCCCAACAGCCGTTCGGGTCCGGCCTGCAGTGCGGCGGCCGCGAGCGACGGGTCCACGAAGTGCGTGCGGGACGCCGTGCGCAGGCGAGCACGCGAGCGCAGATGGGTCGACCAGGCGGGTTGGTTCTCGATCAGCATGAGTCGTTCGAGGACGGAGAGGTAGCTGTAGGCGGTGCTGCGGGCGACCGGGTCCCCTTCCGCGCTGACGGCTGCGACGAGACGGGCGATCTTGAGCTCCATCGCGGTGTTGCGGGCCAGCGCGCCCATCAGCCGGGTCGCCAATTGCGGGTCGCGGCGGGTGTCCACTCGCGGGATATCCACCTCGGTGGTCGTGCGGAGGTAGTCGGCGTTGGCGCGTGCCGCCGCGGCGGTGCTCAAGGGGAGGTTCAACGGCCACCCTCCGCGCACCACGAGATCGGCCAGGTCGGGCACTGTCAGCCCTGACGCGGGCGCCGTGGGCCGGTCCCCGGCCATGAGGGCCGCCAGGGACATCGCACCGGTGGACTGCCCCGACTCGAACAGGCTCATAGGGCGCATGCGCAGGTGGGCGAAACGGCCCGCGCCGGTGTGGCGGCGATCGTCGTCAACGGGAACGGCCGAGCCGGTCAGGATGTACTGGCCAGGCAAGCCACGCTGATTGACCTGGGCGCGCACGTGGTTCCACACCCTGGTCGCCGCCAACTGCCACTCGTCGACGAGTTGAGGCGCGGCGCCGGACAGGACGAGAGCAGGATCGACGTCGAGGGCGGCCATCGCGGCGTCGTCTTGATCGAGGTACACACGGCTGGCGGCGTGCTGCTCGGCGGTGAACGTCTTGCCGCACGCTTTCGGGCCCTCGAGCACGACGGCGCCTGACGATTGCAGGCGCTCACGCAGCAACCCGTCGATCACTCGTTCCCGGTAGGCCGTGGTCATGGCGCTCCGCCCTCGATGACACTCCGCAGAATTTCGACACTACACTCTGCAGACACTTCAGGCGACACTTTGCAGGCAACCGGCGCTACGCTCTACAGAGACACCGTGAGCCCAGGCCTCGATCGACCGGGCAGGTGGAGAGCAGGCGTGGCGAGCAGCCCTCACCCCGCGAGGCGTCGATCCACTCAACGACGAAGGCCCAGCACCATCTCGGTGCTGGGCCTCTGTCTGCGGTGTGCGCCCGGAGGGACTCGAACCCCCAACCTTCTGATCCGTAGTCAGATGCTCTATCCATTGAGCTACGGGCGCGTGGCCCTTGGCGGGCCGACGATGACAATACCGTCCCGCGGGCCTGGACCCAAACTGAGTTCCCCTGCCGCCCTGGTGACGGCCGCCACACCGCCCTGGCCGGGCGGGATGGCGCGGCTCCGGATGCAGCCGCTGCGCCGACGTGCGACGGTCAACATAGGCGCCATCTGGAGGTTGACATGGGATTCTTCGCTTTCATGCTGCTGGGGCTGCTCGCCGGCGCCATCGCCAAGCTGATCCTGCCGGGCAAGCAGGTGGGCGGCTGGATCGCGACGCTGGCACTCGGGGTCATCGGCGCGCTGCTGGGCGGCTGGCTGGGCGGCATCCTGTTGGACGCCCCGTTGCAGGACTTCTTCTCGCTGCGCACGTGGCTGCTGGCCATCGGCGGCTCGATCCTGGTGCTGCTGGTCTATGGCGCGCTCACGGGCAACAAGGGCGCTCGCGCCTGACCTGCCCTGGAGGGCTCACCCTCGTGGCTGAACCCCTGTCGGTCCTCCGGCGGGGGTTCTGTCGTATGGGCGGGCAGCGGCGGGCAGCGTCACCGTGAAGGCAGCGCCCTGGCCGGTCCCGGCGCTGGCGGCGGCGATCGTCCCGCCATGCGCCTGGACGAGGGCCTTGCTGATGGCCAGCCCGATGCCCGATCCGCCGCCGCGTGTGCGGTCGCGGGCGGTGTCGGCGCGGAAGAACCGCTCGAAGACGTGGGGCAGGTGCTCGGCGGCGATGCCCTCCCCCGTGTCGGTGACGGTCAGGTCCACGAGCCCGGGCCCGGCGGTTCGGGCGGCCAGGGTGACGGCGCCTCCGGGCGGGGTGTGGCGCACGGCGTTGGCCACGAGGTTGTCGATCACCTGCGCGATGCGGTGGCGATCGGCAAGGACGGGCGGCACATCGGCGGGCTGCTCGACGCGCACGGCGATCCCGGCGTCGGCGGCCCGTTCCCGGGCTGCCCCGGCGGCGGTCTCGAGCAGCCCGGCGACGTCCTCGGGCCGCCGGTCGAGGTCGAGGTCGCCGGCCTCGGCGTGGGTGACGGCGGCCAGGTCCTCGGCGAGCCGGGTCAGGCGGGCCGCCTGGTCCCGCAACACGGCGATGGTGTCCTTGCCCATCGGGCGGACGCCGTCCTCCTCGGCCTCGAGGTACCCGGCGATGGTCGCGACGGGGGTGCGGACCTCATGCGCGATGTCGGCCAGCAGCCGGGCGCGGAGCCGCTCGGACTCCTGCAGGCGCGCGGCCATCGTGTTGAAGGAGTGCGCGAGGTCGTCGAACTCCGCGCCCAGCCCGGGCGCCGGCACCCGGGAGTCGTAGGCTCCGGAGCCCACGCGGTTGGCGGCGGACGCGACGGCGGCCACCGACCGGCCGATGCGGCGGGCCAGCACCACGCTGACCGCTGCCGACGCCACCGCCGCGGCGCCGATCGCCAGCCCGAGGGACACCGCGCTGGCATCCCGGAACGCGCGCTCGGCGTGCAGCACGGCGCTGTCGTGGTCGCCCAGGCCGGCGCTGACCATGTGCTCGTGGAACAGGCCGGGGCCGACGGCGGATGCCACCAGGGCGGCGGTCGCGGCGCCGACGGCCATCACCACCGCGAGCGCGCCGAGCAGCCGCGCGCCGAGCCCCCACGTCGCTCGGTCCCCGGTCATGCGCCGGCGCCGATGCGGTAGCCGACGCCGCGCACGGTCCGCACGTAGCGCTGCGCTTCGGCGGTGTCGCCGAGCTTCTGCCGCACATGCAGCACGTGCACGTCGACGAGGTGCTCGTCGCCGACCCAGCCGGGTCCCCACACGGCCTCGATGAGCACTTGGCGGCTGAACACGCGGCCCGGCCGGGCGGCCAGTGTCGCCAGCACGTCGGACTCGGTGCGGGTCAGCGCCACGGGCTCGCCGTCGCGCAGCACCTCCCGGGCGTCGACGTCGATGCGCAGGTCGCCTGCGCACAGCACCGGCGCCTGCTCTTCAGTGTCGCGGGGCGGCGTGGCCGATCCGGTGCGAGGCCGGCGCATCATCGCGGTGATGCGGGCCA
>JAEWEI010000456.1 GCA_023389545.1 Actinomycetes bacterium
GCGCGAGACCGGCTCGCCGCCCAGCCGGTGCTGCTCGTCGACGACGTCCTGACCACCGGCGCGACGCTCGCCGCCTGCGAGCGCGCGCTGTCGGGCGCGGGCGCCGTGGTGGTCGGGGCGCTGGTGCTCGCGGCGACCCCGCCACCCGGTCGGCGCGGGCAGGGACACGCCGGGGACACGGCGGCGGAACTGGAACCCGAGGCTGCGCCGGGATAGCGTTGACCACAGAACCGACAGGTCGCGGCGAGGTCGCCGTGATGTTCTGCTCGGTCCCGGGTGCAGGTCAGGCCACGGGAGGAGGTGGTGCCGCACGATCGCCCCATCGGGGCGTTTTGGCACGTCACCGGGCGGTGTCCCCCCGCCCCTGGTCCCTCCCTGGAGGTCTTCATGGAGATCGTGGTCGTTGGTCGTCACACCGAGGTGCTGGAGAAGTTCCGCCGGCATGCCACGGACAAGCTGACGAAGCTGGCCCAACTCGCTCCCCGTGCTCAGCGCATCGACGTGGTCGTCACGCATGAGCGCAACCCGCGGCAGGCGGGCAGCTGTGAACGGGTCGAGCTGACAGTTGTGGACAAGGGCCCCGTGATCCGCGCGGAGGCATGCGCGGACGACCGCTTCGCAGCGCTGGACCTCGCCATCGCGAAGCTGCAGGAACGGCTGCGGCGCTCGCGCGACCGCCGCAAGGACCACCACAACAAGACGCTCATCCCGCCGAGCGAGGTGCCCGTCGACGTGCGGCCGCCGAGCGACGACGAGGAGGAGGCGGCCGAGCCGACGACGGCTGTGGCCCCGGGCGACGTCGTGGAGATGACGCTGGGCGACTCGCCAGTGGTGATCCGCGAGAAGGTCCACTCGGCCCACCCCATGACCATCGATGACGCGCTCTACGAGATGGAGCTGGTCGGGCACGACTTCTACCTGTTCATCGACGCGGAGACCGCGCAGCCAGCAGTCGCCTACCGGCGCCACGGCTGGAGCTACGGCGTGATCAAGCTGGACACGCCGGTCCGCACGAACGGCAGCGACCAGTCGGTCGAACGGCAGGCAGCGGCTGTTTAGCAGCACCTGACCGGGCGCCCTACTGGGGTGGCCCGCTCAAGCGGACGGGTCCCGTGGGCATGCCCACGGGACCCGTCCTGCTGTGGGTGTGACGCAGTGGGGCGTGACCCCCGCAGGGAGCCGGGCCGGCGTTCCACGGCCGGATGTCGGAGCCGCGCGGCAGGATGGCGCTGTGGCCTCGACCTCGCGCACCCAGCCCGCGACCGGCGCACCCGGGCGCTCGTCCTCCCGGGCGGTGCCCACGCCCCGGGACTCCCTGTCGGCGTCCCAGGCGCGCCGGGTCGCGCTTCGGGCCCAGGGCCTGGACCGCGGCCGGCCGGACCTCTCCGGTCCTGTCACGATGCGGCAGTTCCAGCAGGTCGTCGACCGGGTGGGGCTCCTGCAGATCGACTCGGTGAATGTGCTGGCGCGCGCCCACCTCATGCCCGTCTACTCCCGGCTCGGGCCCTATGACACCGCGCTCCTCGACCGCGCCTCCGGCCGCGCGCCCCGCAGGCTCGTGGAGACGTGGGCGCATGAGGCGTCGTTCGTGCCTCCCGAGACCTATCGCATGCTCGGGTGGCGCAGGCGCGCGTACCGCACGTCGGCGTGGGGCACGATCCGCGACGTGCCGCTCGCGCACGCTGCGGAGGTCGCGGAGATCCGCAGGCTCGTCGCCGCGCACGGCCCGGTCACGGCCAGCCAGGTCCACGCGCACTTCGAGGCCGAGCACCCGCGCACGCGCACCGAGTGGGGGTGGAACTGGACCGTCGCGAAGCGGGTGCTGGAGTACCTGTTCTTCACCGGCGAGGTCGCCGCCGCGCGTCGCAACGCCCAGTTCGAGCGCTGCTACGACCTCGTCGAGCGCGTGCTGCCCGCGGAGGTCCTGGCACGGCCCGAGCCCTCGGACGACGAAGCCCTCCGCGAGCTCGTCGAGATCGGGGCCCGAGCCCACGGCGTCGGATCGGCGCGGTGCCTGCTCGACTACTTCCGCCTACGGGGGCCGGCGCCGACCCGCGCGCTGGACGAGCTCGTCGAGGACGGCGTGCTGCTCCCGGTGCGCGTCGAGGGCTGGGGGAGGTCCGTCTACCTGCACCACGACGCGACTGTGCCACGCCAGGCGACGGCCCGGACGTTGCTCAGCCCGTTCGACCCTCTCATCTTCGAGAGGCGGAGGCTCGAGGAGCTCTTCGGCCTGCGCTACCGCATCGAGATCTATGTGCCCGAGCACAAGCGCGTGCACGGCTACTACGTGCTGCCGTTCCTGATGGGCGAGCGGCTGGCCGCGCTGGTGGACCTCAAGGCCGACAGGCGTGCCGGGGTGCTCCGCGTGCACGCCGCGCACCACGCGCCCGGGAGCCCGCGCGCGGACGACGCCGCCATCGCGGACGCGCTGTCAGCCGAGCTACGCGTCCTCGCGGGCTGGCTGGGGCTGGCGGAGGCGCAGGTCGGTATGGCCGGCTCCGGCTCCGGGGCGTCCGGCGACCTCGCCACGCCGCTGGCC
>JAEWEI010000004.1 GCA_023389545.1 Actinomycetes bacterium
TCTGCACGAGGTTGGTGTGCTGCGGGTTGCCCTTCGCCAGGGGAGAGGGGCGCCAGGAGGTCAGGGTGTTGGTGCAACCGCCCTTGTCCAGGCCGTCCTTGTCGGGGGCGTACCAGGCGCCCTGCGGAACGGACAGGACACCGGGGGCGATACGCGGAGTCACATGCGCCTTGAGCTCGATGCGGCCGCGGTCGTTGTACACGTGCACCACGTCGTCGTGCTCGATGCCCCGGGCCTTCGCGTCCAGCGTGTTGATCCACACGACCTGGGGGTGGGCTTCCTTGAGCCACGGCACGTTCCCGTACGTCGAGTGCGTGCGGGACTTGTAGTGGTGACCGATGCACTGGAACGGGTACTTGCCCGTCTTCGCCTCCTCGGCGCCCTCCCACGTGGGGGTGTACTCGGGCAGCGCCGTGATGCGGTCGCCCTCGGGGAGCTCCCAGGTCGCCCCGATCTCGGCGAGCTTCGCGGAGTAGATCTCGATCTTGCCCGACGGCGTCTTCAGCGGGTTCGCCACCGGGTCCTCACGGAACTCCTTGAGCGAGACGACAGTGCCGGCCGGGTTCTGCTTCCGCCACACACCGAGCTCGCGCAGGGTGTCGGAGTCCGGGAGCTCGGGGACCTTCTCGCGCGTCAGGTTCACGAGGTGCTCGATCCAGTCCTGCTGGGTGCGGCCCTCGGTGAACGCGTCCTCGACGCCGAGGCGCTTGGCGATTTCCGTGCACATCTCGTAGCCGGTCTTGCAGTCGAACAGCGGGTCGATCGCCTGCTGGGCCATGATCAGGTAGCCCATGTCACCGGCCGATCCGCCCGGGACCAGGTCCGCCTGCTCTACGTTCGTCGTGTCGGGCAGGAGGATGTCCGCGAACTTCGCCGATGCGCACATCTGGTTGTCGATCACGACGATCATCTCGCACAGCGAGTCGTCCTCGAGCAGCCGTGCGGTGCGGTTCGCGTCCGAGTGCTGGTTGATCAGCGTGTTGCTCGCATTGCTGATGATGAGCTTGATCGGGACGTCGAGCTTGTCCTTGCCGCGCACACCGTCGGCCAGCGCCGTCATCTCGGCGCCACGCTCCACGGCGTCCGTCCATGAGAAGCACGAGATCGAGGTTGTGACCGGGTTCGTCATGAGCGGGAAGGCGCTCACGGGCAGCGAGTAGGCGCCCTCGCGAGCGCCGGTGCCACCGCCCTTGATGCCGACGTTGCCGGTCAGCGCCGCGAGCAGGAACACCGCGCGAGCCGAGTTCTCGCCATTGGCGTGGCGCTGCGGCCCCCATCCCTGGACGATCGCGGCCGGCTTGGCCAGTGCGACCTCGCGGGCGAACCGGACGATGGAGGCCGCGGGGACGCCGGTGATGGGCGCAGCCCACTCCGGGGACTTCTCCGTGCCGTCAGGCCCGTCGCCCATCACGTAGGCGCGGTAGGACGAGCCGGCGGGGGCGCCCTCGGGCAGGTGCTCCTCGTCGAAGCCCACGCAGTACGTGTCGAGGAACTCCTGGTCGTGCAGGTTCTCGCTCAGCATCACGTGCGCCATGGCGGCGACGAGCGCGGCGTCGGTCCCGGGCCGCAGCGCGACCCACTCGTCCGCGATCGCGGAGGCGGTGTCCGAGTAGCGCGGGTCGACGACGATGAACTTGGTGCCGTTCTCCTTCTTGACCTGCTGCGTGACGAACGTCTCGCCGCCGCCGCTCATCCGGGTCTCGAGCGGGTTGTTGCCCCACAGCACCACGAGCTTGCTGTGGACGGTGTCGCTGAAGCTGTTGCCCGAGATCCACGCGCCGTAGTGGTACGGATACGCCGCGGTGATCTGGGCGGTGCTGTAGTCCGCGTAGAAGCCGAGGTACCCGCCCAGGCACGCGAGGAGCCGAGGCCACGTGCCGCGCTTGGTGATGTTGCCGCCGGTGCTGCCCGAGCCGTAGTTGTAGTAGATCGCCTCGTTGCCGTACTTCTCGATGGTCGACTTGAGCGAGGCGGCGATCGTGTCGAAGGCCTCTTCCCAGGTGATCTGCTCGAACTCGCCCGACCCGCGCTTGCCCACCCGCTTCATGGGGTGCTTGAGGCGGTCGGGGCTGTAGATCCGCTGGCGGATCGACCGGCCGCGCACGCAGGCGCGGATCTGCTGGCTGCCCAGCTCGTCGTCACCGGTGGTGTCCGGGTCGACGCGGGTGATGGCGCCGTCGACGACTGTCATCAGCAGCGGGCAGCGGGAGCCGCAGTTGACGTTGCACGAGCTCCAGACCATCTTCTCGCCGGCTCCGGCGCCTGCTGCCGGCTCGGCCGAGGCGGACGGGAGGGGAAGCAAACCGTAGTGCGCGCCGACCCCAACTGCGGCCGCTGCGCCGCCCGCGGCGGCGCTCCACTTCATGAACGCGCGTCGCGGGACGGGCGTTCCGAGGGGAGTGGGCCTTGTGGCCAGGTCGGTCATCGTCATCGGTCCTTCCGGCAAGAGGCCCGCCCGGCAGTCGCAGAGCGGGCTCGTCGTGCGTTTTACCTGATTGTTTGGGCTTGGCCAGCGCGGGCGACAGGGCTTAAGTCCCTCTCAGGACATTCGCGGCAGGGTTTTCGTGGGGGTGTGAGGAAAGGTTTACCTTGCTTCTTAGGACCTATTTCCCCGGAGCGTTCCGGGCCAATATAAAGAAGGGCGCCCCGGCCTCGCGTGAAGCGAGTGCCGGGACGCCCTTCTGTGGGTGGGGCGCTCAGAGCCCGATGCGGTCGAAGGAGGAGTAGAAGAGGAGGCGCCCGATGGTCTCGGAAGCCAGGACGAGGACGAAGGCGCTGGTGGCCAGGTAGACCAGGTGGCGCTCGGCGCCCTTGCCCGCGAAGCGGTACAGGAAGAAGCCCAGCAGCCCTGCGCCGGCGAAGACCAGGACGAGGCGGCCGATCAGGTAGGCGCCGCCACCGGACATGAGGATCGCCGCCGAGGCCTGGGCATTGACGTTGCCGTTCGCCAGGTCCAGGGCGTAGATGGGCAGGACCACGAACTCGACGCCCAGCATCACGATCGAGGCCGTGGCGATCCACCGCAGGCTCGAGCGCAGCAGGCTCGACGTCGCGGCGGTGTCGGCGTCGTCGTCCGTCACGACGGACCGGACGGGAGCCTCGCCGGC
>JAEWEI010000050.1 GCA_023389545.1 Actinomycetes bacterium
GCCGCAGCCCAGGCGCCCATGCGGACGTCCGCTCTGACGCCGGGCGAGGGGCCCGCGAAGTCCTCGGGCTGGGCGCCGACAGCCGTGGCGGCGCCCCCGGCCACCGCCTCCGAGTCCGCGCCGGCGGCCGCGACGACGGGCGGGGCCGATGGCGGCTCCGGCTCGCCGCTTGACGGATTCGCGTCTGACGAGCGTCAGCGCCGATGGCCGAGGGTGCTGCTGATCAGCGGCCTCGTCGCTGTGGTCTTGGGCGGCGCCTACGTGGGATCCGCTTACGCGCTGGGCGGGCGGGTGCCTCGGGGCGCCACAGTCGCTGGCGTGGAGGTTGGCGGCCTGGACGCCGACGCGGCCGAGGCGGCGCTGACGGCGGGCCTCGCTGAGGTCTCGACGGCGGCGGTCCCGGTCGCCGCGGGGGAGAAGAGCGCCACGCTGGACCCGGTCGAGGCCGGTCTGAGCCTCGACGTCGAGGCCACTGTCGACGCGTTGACGGGTGTGGACCTGTCGCCTGCGCGCATGTGGCAGCACGTGGTGGGCGTCGGCGAGCAGAAGCCGGTGACGGTGGTGGACGAGTCGGCCTTCGGCACCGCTGTCGAGGGCTTGGCGGACGCGTTGGCCTTGGATCCGGTCGATGGCGCCATCGTCTTCGTCGACGGTGACGCCCACGCCACCGAGGCGGTGGACGGGCTGGAGGTGGACGCGGATGCCGCAGCGGAGATGCTGCGGGACGAGTGGCTCACCGCGCCGCGCCCGCTGGCGCTGCCCACCGCCGTTGTCGCACCGGACATCACACAGGAGGAGACGGACGCCGCGCTGCAGTCCATCGCCCGTCGTGTCGTCGCGGCGCCGGTGTCGCTGCAGGTCGAGGAGCAGGTGGTCAATCTCTCGCCGGAGACCCTCGCGTCCGCCTCGACGATCGCGCCGCGGAACTCGGAGCTGGTGCTGCAGATGGACGGCGCCGTGCTGGTGGAGGAGGTCCTCAACCAGACGACCGACCTGCTCACCGAGTCCGCTGATGCCCACTTCGAGTTCGTGGGCGGCGTCCCGACGGTGGTGCCGGGCGAGCCGGGGACCACGTTGGACCCGCAGGCCGTCGCGGATGCCGTCGCGGCGGCGGCGGTCGCCGATGTGCGGAACGCCACAGTGGAGCTCGTCGCGTCCGACCCGGAGCAGTCCACGGCCAAGCTTGAGGCGTTGGGCGTCCAGGAGGTCGTGGCGTCGTTCTCGACCCCGTTGAACTCCGAGCCGAAGCGCACCAAGAACATCACCGTGGGCGCGCAGCGGGTCAACGGCACGCTCGTGCTCCCGGGGGAGACCTTCAGCCTCGCGGAGACTGTCGGGCCCGTCACTGCCGCCGGCGGCTATGTCGCGGCGGGCGTGATCAAGAACGGCGAGCACGTGGACGGCATGGGCGGCGGCCTGTCGCAGCTCGCGACGACGACGTTCAACGTCGGCCATCTCGCAGGCTTCGTGGACGTGGAGCACCACCCGCACTCCGAGTGGATCGCGCGGTACCCGGAGGGCCGCGAGGCCACGCTCTTCACCCCGACGCTCGACATGAAGTGGGAGAACAACACGCCCTACGGCGTGGTCCTGCAGGCGTGGGTGGGCGAGGGGCGCCTGCACGTGCAGGCGTGGAGCACGAAATACTGGACGGTGGAGACCACCACGAGCGGCCGCAGCAACGTCAAGCCGGTCGGGACCAGCTACAGCACGTCCCCGACGTGCGAACCGCAGTCGGCCGGCAACCCGGGGTTCACCGTCACCGTGACCCGCAAGTTGTACCTGGACGGGGTGCTCAAGGACACGGACGCCGACACCACGACCTACAAGGCCCAGAACAAGGTCATCTGCGGGGCCGCCCCGGTGGAGTGAGGCCGGCTCGGCCCGGCGCCCGGCAGGGGCGCCGGGCCGGCGGCGTCATCGGGCGCGTGGGCGGCGTGGGGGAGCCGGCGGCACGATCTTGGTGAGGGCGATCTCGTCGGCGGGCACTCGCACGGTGCCGTGGCGGGTGGCGACGTCCACCCCGGCGTCGTCGACGGCCACGAGCTCGCCGAGCACGTCGGTCCAGCGTTGGGCGTCATCGGCGGGCAATGTGCGCCGCACGACGACGCGCACCCCGGGCGTCCACGCACGCCAGGCGGGCGTCGGCTCGGTGGAGTGGTTCATGGCCGCGCCTCACACAGCGGACGCCGCTTCGTCTGGTTGCTCACCTGGGGGATACTAGGTCGGGCGGTGCGCAGGGCGCCGCCGCGTGGTGCGCATGCCAGACCCGTCGACCCTGCTCGGTCCGTGGAGGACAGCCGTGACGTATGTGATCGCCCAGCCTTGCGTCGACGTCAAGGACAAGGCGTGCATCGAGGAATGTCCCGTGGACTGCATCTACGAGGGCAAGCGGTCGCTGTACATCCACCCTGACGAGTGCGTCGACTGCGGCGCCTGTGAGCCGGTGTGCCCGGTCGAGGCCATCTACTACGAGGACGACGTTCCCGAGCAGTGGTCCGAGTACTACAAGGCGAACGTCGAGTTCTTCGACGACCTGGGCTCGCCGGGCGGCGCGGCGAAGATGGGCGAGATCGACAAGGACCACCCCATCATCGCGACGCTGCCGCTCCAGATCCACACGGACTGACCCGGTGGGCCTGGTCGTCGGAGCCCTGCCCGACTTCCCCTGGGACGCCCTGGGGCCGTACGCCGCGACCGCGCGGTCGCATCCGCGCGGGATCGTCGACCTGTCGGTGGGCACCCCGGTGGACCCGACCCCCAAGGTCGTGCGGGACGCGCTGGCCGCGGCGTCGGACGCCCCGGGGTACCCGACCACGCATGGGACCGCCGATCTGCGCGCCGCCGTCGTCGAGTGGTTCGCGCGGCGCCGTGGTGTGCCGGGCCTTGACCCGGCCGCTGTGCTGCCCACCGTCGGCTCCAAGGAGCTCGTCGCGTGGCTGCCGTCCCAGCTGGGACTGGGGGCCGGCGACGTGGTGCTGCACCCCGCAACCGCCTACCCGACGTATGACGTGGGCGCGCGCCTCGCGGGGGCCCGGCCTGTCGCGGTGGACGACGTCGTCCAGCGGCTTGCCCCCGACGCGCCGGGCGCCGATGACGTGCGGCTCGTGTGGCTCAACTCGCCCGGCAACCCAGACGGCGCGGTGCTCGGCGTGGAGGAGCTCGCGGCGGTGGTCGCTGCCGCACGCGCGGCGCAGGCTCGGACGGGCAAGCCCGTCGTGGTCGCCTCGGACGAGTGCTACGCCGAGCTCGCATGGGACGAGCCGTGGCTGTCGCAGGGGGTGCCGAGCATCTTGGACCCCCGCGTCACCGGCGGAGACCTGACCGGCCTGCTGGCTGTGTACTCGTTGTCCAAGCAGTCGAATGTGGCCGGCTACCGCGCCGCGTTCGTGGCGGGGGACCCGGCGCTCGTCGGCCCGCTGCTCGAGCTGCGCAAGCACGCCGGGATGATCGTCCCAGGGCCGGTGCAGGCCGCGATAGCCGCGGCGTTGCGGGACGACGAGCACGTCATGCGGCAGCGCGAGCGGTATGGGGCCCGGCGCGCGGTGCTGCGGGCCGCGCTCGAGGCGTCGGGTCACGTGGTGGACGGCTCGCAGGCGGGGCTCTACCTGTGGACCAGGCCGCAGGGCGGCCCGCAGGACTGCTGGGCGACGGTCTCCGCGTTCGCCGACCGGGGCATCCTGGTCGCCCCCGGCGCGTTCTACGGCCCTGCGGCTTCTGGGCATGTCCGCGTCGCGCTCACCGCGTCGGACGAGCGCATCGCCGAGGCCGCCCGCCGGCTGAGCTGAGGGTGACGGCGGGGCCCGCGACCTGCGACGATCTCCGGTGGCCGGGCCTGCCCCGGACACCCTGACAGCAGGTGTGACGCACGACTGTGATCGTGCTCACACCTGGGACCAAATGCCCGCCTTGATTGGTCAGCACGAGCACGGCGCAGGTACCGTCGTGGCTGGCCAATGACGGTCGAACAGCCGGCCCGAGCGGTCGCGATCAACGATGACTCGGTCACGCCCGCCCGGCGTCACCTGTCGTCGCAGGAAGGAACCCCATGCCTGACGCCGGTGCATCGCCCGTCCACCTCACCGTGGACGCCTCGAGCTACGAGCTTCCCGTGGTCCCTGCGAGCGAGGGCAACGACGGCATCGTGGTCTCGTCCCTGCTGCGCGACACCGGCCTGGTGACTGTGGACCCGGGCTTCATGAACACCGCCTCGTGCGAGTCCCAGATCACCTACATCGACGGCGACGCGGGGATCCTGAGGTATCGCGGCTACCCGATCGAGCAGCTGGCGGAGAAGTCCACCTTCCTCGAGGTGGCATACCTGCTGGTGCACGGCGAGTTGCCGACGCCCACCGAGCTCGACGCGTTCGTCGAGCGGGTCAACCGCCACACCCTGGTGCATGAGGACTTCCGCACCTTCATGGGCACGTTCCCCCGCAACGCGCACCCGATGGCCGTGATGTCGTCGGCGATCAACGCGTTGGCGACGTTCTACCCGGAGAGCCTCGACCCGTTCGACCCCAGCACCGTCGAGCTGGCCACGGTGCTCATCCTGGCCAAGACCCGCACCATCACCTCGTACCTGCACCGCACCGCCCACGGCGAGCCGCTGCTGTACCCGGACTACTCACGCGGGTACGTGGAGGACTTCCTGCGGATGACGTTCGCGGTGCCGTACCAGCAGTACGAGGCCGACCCCGTTGTGGTCAACGCCCTCGACAAGCTGCTCATCCTGCACGCCGACCACGAGCAGAACTGCTCCACGTCGACGGTGCGGATCGTCGGGTCCAGCCACGCGAACTTGTACGCCTCCGTGGCGGCTGGCATCAACGCGCTCTCCGGGCCGCTGCACGGTGGCGCCAACGAGGCTGTGCTGAAGATGCTCGGCGAGATCAAGGCCAACGGCGGCGACGCCACCGACTTCATGACGCGGGTGAAGAACAAGGAGGACGGCGTCCGCCTCATGGGCTTCGGCCACCGGGTCTACAAGAACTACGACCCGCGCGCGGCGATCGTCAAGGAGAGCGCCGACGCGGTGCTCGCGGCGCTGGGCAAGAACGACGAGCTGCTGGACATCGCCCGCAGCCTCGAGGAGATCGCGCTGAGCGACGAGTACTTCATCTCGCGCAAGCTCTACCCGAACGTGGACTTCTACACGGGCCTGATCTACAAGGCGATGGGCTTCTCCGAGTCGATGTTCACGCCGCTGTTCGCGCTGGGCCGGATGCCCGGCTGGATCGC
>JAEWEI010000095.1 GCA_023389545.1 Actinomycetes bacterium
GCGCGAGACCGCGCCAGTGCGGGCGCCGCGCTCGAGGGCCTGTCGCAAAAGGTACGTGGGGGTGCCATCCGCGAGGCACTGCTCGATGGCGGTGGCGGGGGTGACGACGCGCATCTGCTCCCACCACGTGACCTGGTGCTGCTTCAGCGATTGCACGTGGACGACGTGCCGGTCGTTGTCACTGCGGCGGATGCGCCGCGGCGATGGGATCGTCACGTGGTAGCGGGCAGGGTTCACGTCGCTGATGTCGTGGATGGCCAGGGCCGTCTCGTGGGAAAGCGCCGCCTCGGGTTCGCCTGTGCGCAGCAGGGCCACCTGGAAGGGCTCCTGGGTGACGCCCGGCAGGTGGGGGTACCGGTAGATGCCGTGCGCCACGCGCTCGAGCCGGCCCCGGGCGACGAGGTTGTCGATCGCCGCTCCGGTCACTCCGAGCTCGTCGACGGCCTGCTGCCGCGAGACGAGGCCGTTCTGCACCTCGGCAAGTTCGAGGAGCGCATCACGCGCGAGTGGCCGAGTCCTCGGAGGCATGTCAAAAACCTATCACTAATGATGCCGTTTTGACACGTGTCGACGGGACGCGACCGGGGGCGTCGCTGGCGGACGTGGCGGCGAGAGTGGGTCACTGGCCTCGCCCCCGAGGTCAGGCCCGCGTGAAGCGCAGTCGCGCGGCGCACACGGCAGCCACGAGGACGGCGCCGCAGGCAGTGAGCCACAGCCCGTGCAGGCTCGTGGTGACGAGCACAGCCAGGGCCAGAACCAGTAGGCGCTGTGTCATCCAGCGCGAATGGGCTCCCGCCGCGCCGCGAGATCCGATCCAGCACAGGCCCATCGCCATGAGCAGGCACACCATGCTCCGCGCTGCGGAGAGTCTGCCTTCATCGAAGAGCTCGCTGGGCAGGGTTGTGGAGTCGTCGACGCCCGGCCCGGACGCCGCTCGCAGGGCGACCGCGACGATGAACAGCGCGACTCCGCCGACCACGAGCGCAACCGATAGCTGAAGTGCCGGCCGGGGCGCGTCCGCGGGGAGGAAGCTCATCAACGCACCATATTGGTGGCGATGAGGTTGATGTGGCGACGACGAACGACGCGAGGTGTCGGCCTGTGAACGAGGCGCATAGCTCCCTCCCGCTCTTCGCGCTTGCGGGGCGTTGGGCGGTGCGGGTCGTGACGGGATATGCGATATCGCTCGCTCTGCTCCTGTTGAGTTCGTTGATAGTGCAGCCCCAGGCCGATTGGAGTGCTGTCGGCGGGCTGGGACGGCTCCTCGTGGATATGACGTTCGGGGTCGTCTTCCTGGCTCCGGTCCTCGCGCTCGCGGGCCTGGTGGAGGCCGTGGCCGTCTGGCTCGCACTGCGCGCTTCGCGCGGCTCGACCAGGGCAGGTGTGGCCGCGGCGGGGGTCGGGGGCGCGGCGCTGTACATGCTCTTCATCGGCCTGTCCTCTTCTGGCCCGCGGGTGGTCGACCTCCTCGGGTACGGCGCGATCAGCCTGGTCGTCGGGGCTGTCGCCGCGTGGTTGACCCTCCGCGACTTGGCGGGCCTCCCTTCGCTCCGCGGCTGGGTCCAGGGCATGCGAGACCTGCGCGAGGGATCGGTCGCGGCCGGACTGCATGATCAGGGCGACGGGTAATCCGGCATGCCACGGCCATCCACAGTCAGTCGGCTTCCCAAGTCAGTCGTCTTCCCAGAGGAAGGTGAGACGGCTGCCGGGGCGGATCCACTCCATGTCGGCGACGCGGAAGACGATGCGCCGGCCGGGGATGGCCTTGTGGAAGATGAACTGGCCGTCGCCGAGCTCGTCGACGCGGTGCTGGACGGTGGCGCGGGAGAGGGCGCCCTCGGTGTCGAGCATCGTCCAGTCGGGCAGGCGGATGCCCTTCCACCAGGAGACGTCGGGGCCCAGCTGGAGGACGACTTCGATGTGGTCGCTGTCGGTCGCTTCGCCCTCGACGGTGAGCCGGACCACGTCGTGGGTGGAGAGCCGTTTGCCTGTCAGCAGGGTGGCCCAGGCGGCAGCCAGGCCGTCACGCTCGAACGTGTAGGCGTCGTAGGGCGGCGGCCGCAGGACGGCCCGGTCGATCGGGCGCAGCGGGCGTGGTGTGCCGGGCTCGCCCTGGGCGCCGGGACCCCACGGTCGGGGCGCGGGCGCCGATGAGCCGGGGCGCGGCAGGCCGTTCCAGGGGGACATGGTCGAGCGGATCTCGCGTCCGGCCGTGGCCCCTTGGCGGGCCAGGGCGGCGTCGTAGCGGATGTCGTAGGCCTCCTGGGACTCGCCCATGAACGGCTCGGTGTCGGTGGCCACCTCCACCTTGCCGTCGAGCAACTGCCCATAGGCCCAGGCCGGTTCCAATCGCCAGGGCGGCTCGTCGCGGGCCTCGAAACCGGCAGCGCTGAGCTGCCAACTGGCCCAGAGTCGGTCGACGTTCGAGTGCAGCAAGAAGACGAACGGATCCTCGAATGAGGTGTGCGCGGGGTCGCTTGTGCGACCGCCGCCGATCGTCCCGCCGATGAATCGGTGCACCAGGCCGTGGTCGATGTACAGCCGGCGCCAGAACCGCTCGAACGCCACGCCGGGCCGCGCGAGCAGCGATGGCCTGAGCAGGTCCTCATCGGTGTGGGGGCGGAGCGCCTCGTCGACCCCAGGGCGGAGGCCGGATGACCCGGGTGGCCACAACTCGTCCCGCTCGTCCATCGTCACCTCCCTGGGGCCGTGCCCCGAGATGGGCAACTGTCGCCAGACGGCCTGCGGCGGGAGGTAGGCCGGGAACGGCGCACTCTGGGGGCGGCCGTCTGCGCGGAAGTACCGGTTGGGCGGGTCAGGCCGGTAGAAGCCCTCCTCGAGGAACGGCGAGCCGATCTTCCCGTTCGAGCCCATGAACCCCTCGTCCAGGAGGTTGACCACGCCGCCCTGGCCGTCCGGCGCGCGCTCCGGGTGGGTGGTCCAGTCCCAGTAGTGCAACGCGAGCGTCGGGTCGATCTGCTGGAGCTGCGCCTCGAACTCGTTGACCAGCGCACGGTGCCACGCGAGGAACGTGGCCTCGTCGTGCACATGCGTGGCCTGGTGGACCTCGTCCTGCTTGAACCAGATGGACACCGGGTCGGCCTGGCCGGCAGGCACGGGGTAGTGGCGGTGGTTCAGCTCGAGGATCGCGTCCCGCAACCGTCGTCGCTCCTCGGCGCCCACGGTGGCGACGTCTCGGCGGACCGGCTGCTGGGCCATCGGCGGCAGGTCCTCGCAGCGCGGCAACGAGTCGAGGTTGTTCGCTGGGTCGGCGTCTGGGTCGGTGCGCAGGTACGCCCCATCGGGGTCATGCACCACACGGACGTTGACGGCGCGTGCGCCGGCGTCGACCAGGTAGGTGTGCCGGCGCGCGTCGAGGTCGTCGATCACCTGGCCGACGGGGACAATCGGCGCACCGGGCTCGCGCAGGCACAGCGCGAGCGTGACCCCGTTGCGGTCGCGGACAGCTCCCCGGATGTGTCGGACGCCCATACCGCAGCCTCGCCCCGCGTGGGCAGTGCGGCAATAATTCGCGCGCCTTCGCGGGCGTTCGAACACCCATACACGACCGTTTCGTCGACTCAAACGCTACCGTTTTGCGCCTCGGCGGCTTCCGGGCAGCGGTCAGTCCAGCGGCCGGATGGCCGTGGCCTCCGCTGCGGCGGGCGTCTCGAAGGCCAGCCGGTACGTCTCCACGACAGCCTCCTGGGCGCTGCCCAGGTCATGCTTCAGGGCGTCGCGCACGATCCGCGCATGGGCGTCGTCGAGTTCCGGGGGCGCGGACGGGTAAGGCCGCACCCGCACGTCGAGCTCGAAGGCCCGGCGGATCACGGGGCCGAACCGGCAGACCGGCGCCGGGCACCACACGTCGAGGACGCCCGTCCCGTCGTCCACGGTGATGCGGGCGCCGTCGCCCGAGCCCACCAGGCTGACCACGCGAGCCTGGATGGTGCCGGACGCCTCGGCGCCCGCGCCCGCCTCCAGCAGCAGCGTGCCGACGGTGGTGGTGGCGCCCTGCGGGTAGCGGTCATGGGCGGTCACACCGTCGGCGGCGAGCCAGTGGGGCGGCCACAGGCGCACGTCCTCGTCCAACACCACCCGGTCGCCGAGGCCCGGCAATGGCAGCGCCCGCGCGAGCAGGGCCTCCTGGTACTCCGGCCATCGGCCCTCGGGGTCGAACTCGTGGTGCACCCGGCCCAGTACGCGGTGCTCGCGCACCTCGCCGAGCTCGATCATCGCGGCCATCAGGTCCAGGTACG
>JAEWEI010000100.1 GCA_023389545.1 Actinomycetes bacterium
GCGTGCACCCCCGATGTTGCAAGGAAGGAGCGATCGTGACCGAGACGACTCAGGCCACCTGGTTGACGCAGGAGGCCTACGACCGGCTCAAGGCTGAGCTCGCACGCCTCGAGGATGAGGGCCGCACGGAGATCGCCGAGCGGATCGCCGCCGCGCGTGACGAGGGCGACCTCAAGGAGAACGGCGGCTACCACGCGGCCCGCGAGGAGCAGGCCAAGCAGGAGGCGCGCATTCGCGAGCTCAAGGAGAAGCTGCGGAACGTGCAGATCGGCACTCCGCCCGACGACGGCGTCATCGAGCCCGGCATGGTCGTCACGGCTGTGGTCGCGGGCGACGAGATGGTCTTCCTGCTGGGCTCGCGCGAGATCGCGGGCACGGCGGAGATCGACGTCTTCTCGCCCACGTCACCGTTGGGCGCCGCGATCAGCGGCCGCTCGGTGGGCGACACGGTGAGCTACGAGGCGCCGAACGGCTCCCAGATCCCCGTCGAGATCAAGGCGGCGAAGCCCTTCGAGGGCTGATCCATCGGGAGCGCACGCGTGCGCGGCGCAAGCCGATCGCAGTGGCGAGGGCCCTGCACCTTCACGGTGCGGGGCCCTCGCCCGTTGCCTGTCCCTGCGTCCTGGCGCGCTGCCGATCGGGCGCCGGGGGCGGTTCAGCCCTCGACGAGCCGGTACCCGGCGCCGAGCACATGCTCGCGCACCTGGGCGCAGTGCTCGGGCCCCTTGGTCTCGACCTGCACCTCGATCTCCACCTCGTCGATCGCGAGCCCGGTGCCGGTGCGCACGTGCGAGACATGCATGACGTTGCCGCCAGTGGCGGCCAACTCGCCGAGCAGGCCGGCCAGGGCGCCGGGAGAGTCGTCGACCTTGACGCGGAGCTGCAGGTACCGGCCCGCCGAGGCGAGGCCGTGGCGCACCACCCGCAGCAGCACCAGCGGGTCGATGTTCCCGCCAGAGAGCACCGCGACCGCCGGCCCCGGGAACGTCCCGGCGGGTGCGGCCATCAGCGCGGCCACGGCGGCGGCCCCCGAGGGCTCCACGAGCAGCTTCGCGCGCTCCGCCACCAGCAGCAGCGCGCGGGACAGGTCCTCCTCGCTGACGGTGCGGATCTCGCAGCCCAGCGAGTGCAGCACCTCGAACGGCACCATGCCGGGGGTGCCCACGGCGATGCCGTCCGCCATGGTGCGCACGCTCTCGGCGGGCACCGGGCGCCCCGCGGCCATCGAGGCCGGGTAGGCGGCGGCGCGCGCCGCCTGGACGCCCACCACGCGCACGTCCGGCCGCAACTCCGCGACGGTGGCGGCGATGCCGGCGGCGAGCCCTCCCCCGCCGACGGGCACCAGGATCGTGGCCACGTCCGGCACCTGATCGAGGATCTCGAGCGCGATGGTGCCCTGGCCGGCGACGACGTCCCGGTGGTCGAACGGGTGGATCAGCACCGCGCCGGTCCGCTCGGACTCCGCGCGGGCCGCCACGAGCGCCTCGTCGACGCTGGAGCCCACCAGCCGCACCTCGGCGCCGTACTCGCGGGTCGCGGCCACCTTCGGCAGCGCGGCGTCGACAGGCATGTACACGACGGCGTCGATCCCGAGCAGCCGCGCGGCGAGCGCCACGCCCTGCGCGTGGTTCCCGGCGCTGGCGGCGATCACCCCGCGCGCCCGCTCATGGGGCTCCAGGCGGGCCATCCGCACGTAGGCGCCGCGGATCTTGAAAGAGCCGGCTCGTTGCAGGTTCTCGCACTTGAGCCACACGTCGGCGCCAGCGGCCTGGGACAGCGCCCGGCTGGCGTCGACGGGTGTGCGGGTCGCGATCCCGTCCAGCAACTCGGCCGCGGAGCGCACCTCCTCCAGCCAGGTCATGAGCGCTCTCCGGCGGCAGGTGTGTCAGGCGCGCCGGCTGCCACGGTCGCGGGCGCCGGCGGGTGCGGCGGACGGCCGTGGAACGCGTCGTCATCGCCCAGGTCGGGGAACTTGTCATGGCCGTGCAGGTAGAGGACCACCGTGTTGACCACGGCGACGACGGGCACGGCGAGCAGCGCCCCCACGATGCCCGCGACGAAGGAGCCCGTCGCGACGGCCAGCAGCACCGCCACGGGGTGCAGCGACACCGCGTGGCCCATGATCAGGGGCTGCAGCACGTGCCCCTCGATCTGCTGCACGGCCAGCACGATCACGAGCATGATGATCGCGGCGCCGGGCCCCTGTGCCACCAGGGCGACGAGCACGGCGATGGACCCCGTGAGCACCGCGCCGACGATCGGCACGAACGAGCCGATGAACACGAGGATGCCGAGCGGCAGCGCGAGCGGCACCCCCAGGATCGCGGCCCCGGCGCCGATGCCCACGGCGTCCACGAACGCGACGAGGATCTGCGTGCGGGTGTAGGCGCCGAGTGTGACGAGCCCGCGTCGCGCCGCCTGGTGGGTGCGGGCGCGTGCGCGCAGGGGCAGCAGCCCCAGGCTCCAGCGCCAGATGGCGGTGCCGTCGAGCAGGAAGAAGAACGTGCAGAACAGCGCGATGAGCGCGCCGGCGGCGACGTGCCCCAGCGTGGTCGTCACGGACAGCGCGCCGGAGACGACGCCGTCGCTGTTCTCGCTGATCGACGTGCCGAGCTGGTCGAGGTAGCTGTCGAGCTGGTCGCCGGAGATGTGCAGCGGGCCCTCGGCCAGCCAGTCCGTGATCTCGTCGATGCCCTGCGCGGCCTGGTCGCCCAGCTCGCCGAAGCCCTTGACCACCGAGTTGCCCGCGACGGTGAGCAGCCCGCCGACCAGGCCCAGCAGCCCGATGAGCGACACGCCGGCCGCCAGTCCCCGGGGGAACCGCGCCTGTTCGCGCAGGAACCGCGCCACGGGGGCCAGCAGCACCGCGAGCAGGATGGCGATGGCGACGGGCACGACGATGGTCTTCAGCACGCTGATCGCCCAGACCGCCACGGCAGTGGCGGCCATGATGAGCAGCACACGCCAGGCCCAGGCGGCGGAGAGCTGCACCGAGCGCGGGATCGACGCCACGACGGGGGTGACCTCGGTGAAGCCGCCGGACGGGCGGTCGCCCTCGGAGGCCGGGCCCGTCACGTCAGGAGACTCCGTCATGCCAGGCCCTGCTCCAGGTCGGCGAGCAGATCGGCCAGGTCCTCGATGCCCACGGAGAGGCGGACCAGGTCATCCGGCACCTCGAGCGCTGTGCCGGCCACGGAGCCGTGCGTCATCTTGCCGGGGTGCTCGATGAGCGACTCGACGCCGCCCAGCGACTCGGCGAGCGTGAACACGCGGGTCTTGGCGCAGACCGCGAGCGCCGACTCGAGGCTTCCGGTGCGGAACGAGACCATGCCGCCGAAGCCGCTCATCTGGCGCGCGGCGACCTCGTGCCCCGGGTGCGAGGCGAGCCCGGGGTAGATGACCTCTGTCACCCGGGGGTGCGCCTCGAGGTAGCCGGCCACCGCTGTGGCGTTCGCGACGTGCCGGTCCATCCGCACGGCGAGGGTCTTCAGCCCGCGCAGCGTCAGCCAGGAGTCGAACGGGCCGGCGACGGCGCCTGACGAGTTCTGGTGGAAGCCGACCGCGTCGGCCAGCGACGTCGTGCCCGTCGGCCCGACGAGGCCCACGGGGAGCTGCGCGCCGTCGGCGGTGACCAGGGCGCCGCCCACCACGTCGCTGTGCCCGCCGATGTACTTGGTGGTGGAGTGCACCACGACGTCCGCGCCGAGCGCCAGGGGCTGCTGCAGGTACGGGGTGGCGAAGGTGTTGTCGACCACGAGCAGCGCGCCAGCCGAACGGGCGTGGGCGGCGAGCGCGGCGATGTCCGCGACGCCGAGCAGCGGGTTGGTGGGCGTCTCCACCCAGATGAGCTTGGTGCGGCCCGGCTGGATGGCGTCGACCACGGCGCGGGGGTCGGCCAGGTCGACGGGCGTGTGGTCGATGCCCCACGGGCCGAACACACGCGCGATCAGCCGGTAGGTCCCGCCGTAGGCGTCGTCGGGCACCACGACGTGGTCGCCGGGGCGCAGCACCGCGCGCAGCAGCGTGTCCTCCGCGGCGAGCCCGGACGCGAACGCGAAGCCCGCGCCGCCGCCCTCGGCCGCACGCAGCGCCTCCTCGAGCGCCGCGCGCGTGGGGTTCGCGGACCGCGAGTACTCGTACCCGCCGCGCAGCCCTCCGACGCCGTCCTGCTTGTAGGTGGAGACCTGGTAGATGGGGGTCACCACGGCGCCGGTGGCGCCGTCCGGGTCCTGACCGGCGTGGATCGC
>JAEWEI010000104.1 GCA_023389545.1 Actinomycetes bacterium
AGCGCCTCCTTCACCAGCCGCCGCAGCGGGATCTCGCCCGTGCCCTCCAGGCTGGGCTGGCGGCACTGCAACGCCACGACATCCCGGTGCACGAGCCGCAGCTCGAAGACCTCCTCGCACGTGACGATCCGCTGCCGGGCGGGCACCGAGCCCGCGAGCGCGCCGAGCATCGTCGTCTTGCCAGCCTGCGTCGACCCCGCCACTAGCACGTTGAGCCCCACTCGCACGGCGGCGTCGTGGAACGCCGCCGCCGCGACGGGCAGCGACCCCAGGGCGACGAGGTCGTCGAGCCGTTGCGCACGGGCCACGAACTTGCGGATGTTGACGGCCCAATCGCGCCGCGTCACATCGGGAATCACCACATGCAACCGCTCGCCACCCGGAAGGCTCGCGTCGACGAACGGGCTGGACAGGTCGAGCCGTCGACCGGACGCCTTGAGCATCTGCTCCACCAGGTCGCGCACCTGCCCGGCGGTGAGGATCGTGGTCGTCAGCTCGGGCTCGCCGCGCCGGGCGACGAACACCTCGGTGGGCGAGTTGATCCAGATCTCCTCGACCTCCGGGTCGTCGAGGTACCGCTGTAACGGCCCGAGCCCGGCAACCGCGTCCACGACGCTCTTCAGCGCGCCCGCCGCGTCGGCGAGCGGCGGGACGGCGCCCACCACGCTCCGGGCGTCGTAATCGGCGATCGCATCGGTGACGAGCTGCCGCACGCCGCTGCGGTCGCGCACCGGGTCCAGGCCACGTCGGCGGATCAGCTCGCGGACCTCTGTCTCGAGGATCGCCACCCCGTCCACGGCTGCTCCCTTGGGCCGATGCCACCCGGCTGACGCGCGGGCGCCCCGACACTACGGGAGGAACCGGACAGAGCGCATCGGACGTCCACAAGCCGGGCCCAGCGCGGGAGGGGGGTTCCCCGTTCCGATGACGTGCGGCGGACCGATCAGAGGCGGCGCAGGTCCAACGCGTCGATAAGGGCCTCGGCGTGCTTGCGAGCCGCCTCGGCAGTGTTGAACGTGCAGAACGTGCCGTACTGAAAGAGCGTCTTGTCGCTGAGCAACGAGCCCAGGTGACGAGCCAGCGACGCCCCATCGGGCCGCACCGTCTTCAGCATCGAGGTCGCCGCCTTGTGGTCCTGATCGCTGACCCACTCGCCGTTGGCCGCACCGCAGATGGCGTCGGACGCGGCAATGGCGGCGGACACCGCGTTCGACGCCGCAACCTGTGCTTCGGACGACGGCCCAGGTCGTGCCTCCGCGATGGCGAGGCGCTCCAGGGTCACTTGGTAGTGCTCACGCGCGGTCGCGGCCCGCTGACGCACATCGGATGCGGTCGCTCTCGTCACGCGGGCCACGGTGCTCCTTCGAGGGCGGGACGGACGTCAGGACCGGTGATCATCTCGACATCCTGAAGCCACGACGCGACCATCGGGTCCTGCTCCCGCACGAGTTCGACGAGGCGCGCACGGGTCGCGTGGTACACGTTGCAGGCATTTCCCGTGATGGTCGGGATGTCGTCGATCAGATGGGAGATCAGCGCTTCGACGCGCTCATCGTCTTCGGTTTGCGGTGTCACGACGAGCAGGTCGACGTCGCTGTCTGGAGTGCTCGTCCCGCGAGCGACCGATCCAAAGAACGCAACCGACACCGAGGCGGCCTCGTCCTCGCCGACGGACCTCACCACCTCGTGGCGAATGAAGTCCCGGAGGCGCCGGGGCGCCTCGTCGATCGCCGCGACGAGATCCTTGATCGCCGGCCACAGCAGGTGCTGCTCGTTCGCGCTGTACAGCACCGCGTGGCCATACGGGTCAGCGCGCACGAGGCCGTGCTGCTCGAGGCGGGTCAGCGCGAGCTGCACACCGCGCAGCGACGCATCGGGAATCAGGCGCGCGACCTGCCTCCCGGGCATCGGACGGCTTGTCCGAGCGAGGACGACAAGCACACGTCCGTCGAGGCTCGGGATCACGCTCGCTATCGGATGGGTCAGGTCCACGGGCACTATCCTATCCAAGCGACTACCTCAGTAGTCAAGCGACTTCTATACCAGTCACTTAGGTGACGCGTCCCACGACCAGCGCCCATCCCCACTGACGACCAATGACGGGCCCACCAGCCGACGCGCGCTCCGACAGGAACGGATACACCGGATAGAGCATGTCGGACAACCACAATCCGGCCCTTCATCCGCTGTGCGAGGATCTGCCCGTGATGTCCCGAGGTAACTAGCTCGCGACGAGCAGCACTCTTCTCATCGCGGGCGCCCCGACCTTCCCCACCGCACCCTCCGGGTAGTGGCTGACGTGGTCGTGCGCTCTTCCTCGCATCACCCATCCCCGAACGGGAGCACACACATGACTCGGCACGACCACGTCTTCATGCGGCTCATCGAGCAAGCCACCACGACCCCGATTGACGGGTGGCACTTCACGTTCCTCGAGGACCGGCAGAGCAGCACGCCGCTGCCCTGGGATTACGAACAGCTCGCGGCCCAGCACGTCGGCTCCGCGACACGCGTCGCCGATGTCGACACAGGTGGTGGTGAGGTCCTCGCGCGCCTGGCCCCGCCGGCCGGATCGGTCGCGGTGGAGGACTGGCCGACCAACATCCCGATCGCCACGGCCCGGCTCGAGCCGATCGGCATCCGCGTGCGCCAACGCGTCGACGGACGGCTCCCGGTGGCGGACGCCGACGTCGACCTGGTCCTCAACCGGCACGGCGACCTCGACCTCACGGAGGCCGCCAGGATCCTGCGGCCCGGTGGCGTGCTGTTCACCCAGCAGATCGCCGCGGTGAACGAGCCCGAGATCGGCGAGGCGCTCGGCATTCCGGCGACGTCGTTCCCGAACGCCGTCCGGGATCTCGACGACCTGGCCGCCCGAGTCGAGGCCGCGGGACTGGTCTGCGAGCTGCGCGCGCAGGCCGTGGTCGTCACCCGTTACCTGGACGTCGGGGCC
>JAEWEI010000130.1 GCA_023389545.1 Actinomycetes bacterium
ATCGGCCGGAACAACTACTACGTGACGGCGGCGGGGGCGAACCCGATGCGGTTCCTCGTCGCCGACCGCGTCGAGGGCCGCGCCGTCGAGCCGACGGTCGTCGACGAGGAGGTGCTGTACTCGATCCTGCCGAACAGCCTCCTGCTGAAGTACGTGCTGGACCCGGCGCTGCGGGCCAAGGTGCAGGGGCTCATCCGCGCCGGCAAGGTCGCGCACCCGCTGCGCTACGCCAAGGACGGCTCGCCGCGCCGCCTCGCGTACGTGGCGGCGGCACTGCTCAACCAGGTGCGCAAGTTCCGTCGGTACTACCCGGAGGTCACCGGCACAGGCTTCTGACGCCACGCCTGCCACCGAGGCGTGACACAGGCCGGGTCGCGACACGCGACCCGGCCTGTTGTCTGCGTCAGTCGACGATCTCGCTGGTGCCCGAGTACAGGTGCAGCACCGGCACCTTGAGCTCCTCGCGCGCCCGGGAGGCCCAGTCGCGGCGGAAGGTGTCCTCCAGCGCGTGCGGGTACGTGACGACGACGATCTCCCGCACTCCGCCAGCATCCACGGCGGCACGCAGCGCCGGCAGCGGGTCGTCCTCGACGACAGTGCCGGTGGCGTCGCGGCCGGCGTCGGCGAACGCCGCCAGGCTCGCGGCGAGCTGCTCGGCGGCTGTGGCCTTCGCCTGCGTCGGCGAGGGCTCCCGGCCGAGCACCACGTCGAGCGCCTCCCGCAGCTCGCCCATGCTCAGGTTGTCCACCAGGGACACCAGCAGGTTGCGCTCTGTGTCGGCGGGCACCAGCACCCGGTAGGCGAACTGCTCGTCCTGGTGCAGTTGCAGGATGTGCTGCACGTCGACGGGAGCCAGGGAGTCCTCTGTGAGGACGAGAACGGTGTCTGTCACGGCTGCGAGCCTAGTGGCGGGCCCGCCGGCGCGCTCAGCAACCACCTGCCGAGCAGCGTCCCGCCGGCGTGCAGCAGATGCGCCGGCGCGGCGTCGACAGCCGGCTCGAGCCACGGCGCGCCAGCCAGCACGCGGGGGGCGTTCCCGCCCACCAGCAACGGGCTCGTCGTCAGGCACAACTCGTCCACGACGCCGCGGGCGACCAGTTCCGCGAGCAGGTGCGGGCCGCCCTCGGCGAGCACCCGGCGCAGGCCGCGCTCGGCGAGACGCGTGAGCGCCACAGCCGGGTCGACGAGCCCCGTCCCGGCCACGAGCACCCGGTCGGCGCCCACCCGCTGGCGGAGGTCGTCGAGCCCCGGCCGATCAGCCACCGTGACGATCAGGGGAGGGAGCGGGGAGTCGAACAGGACGGACGGCAGCTCGCCGAACGCCGTCACCACTGCCAGCTCCAGGTCCGGTCGCTGGCCCCGGGCTGCCCGCGCCGCGGCCAGGCCGGCGGGCACCGACAACGTCCGGTACCGCTCCGCCCGGGCTGTGCCCGCGCCGATCAGCACGACATCCGCCCACGCGCGCTGCACGGTGAACGCGCGGAAGTCGGCCGGGTTGTTGATCGACCCGGACACGTGGTCCGCGCCGGTGGCAGAGCCGTCCAGGGTGGAGACCATGTTGGCGCGGACGTACGCGTCCCTGCCCGCGGAGGGCAGGGGGTGGGCGTAGAGCGCGCTCAGGCTGGCCTCGTCGCCCTCGGGCGGGATGCACTCGCCCGCGCGGTCGAGCGGGAGCAGGACGTCGAGCGTGGGTGCGGCCTCAGGCATCCGGCCAGGCTAGCCAGGTGTCGGCAGGCCGCCAGCGGCGGACGGGACGCCGCCCAGCTCCGCCGCGAGCGAGACGACCTCCCCGACCACCACCACGGCGGGCGATGTCACGTCGCGCGCGGCCGCCAGGTCCGCGATGTCGGCGAGCGTGCCCAATGTGGTGCGCTGATCGGCGAGCGTGCCGCGCTCGACGACCGCCACGGGGGTGTGCGGGTTCCGACCGTGCCGGATCAGCGCGTCGGCGTGCTCGGCGAGGCGCGCCACGCCCATCAACAGCACGAGGGTGCCGTCCAGGCGGGCGAGCGCGTCCCAGTCGGTGGCGTCGTCGTGTGCGGAGACGACTGTGACCTGGCGGGCGACGCCGCGGTGGGTCACGGGGATGCCCGCGGCGGCGGGGACGGCGAAGGCGCTGGTGATCCCGGGAACCGTCTCGACGTCGACGCCGGCGTCGCGGCACGCGAGTGCCTCCTCCCCGCCGCGGCCGAGCAGGTACGGGTCGCCGCCTTTGAGGCGCACGACCCGCTGCCCGGCGGTGGCCCGCTCGACGAGCAGCTCGTTGATCTGGGCCTGGGTGAGGGTGTGCGCATGTGGGGCCTTGCCGGCCTCGATGACCTCGACGTCATGGGGGAGCCCGTCGAGCAGGGCCCTGGGGCCGAGCCGGTCGGCGACCACGACGTCGGCCTCCGCGAGCAGCCGGCGCCCGCGCACGGTGATGAGGTCCGGGTCCCCAGGGCCCCCTCCGACGAGTGCCACGCGGCCCGGGCCGGGCCGATGGCGGCGCAGGGGCAGCTCGCCGGTGTCGAGGAGCGTGGAGATGGCGGAGCGCAGGGCTGCGGCGCGGCGGGGGTCGCCGCCGGCGCTGACAGCCACGGTCACGTCTCCGGCGCGCGCCACGGCGGGCGTCCATGCCATCGAGCGGGCGCTGTCGCCGGCGTGCACGCACCAGACCCGGGCAGCCTCGGCCTCGGCGGCCACGGCGGCGTCCGTGGCGCGGTCCCCGGTGGCGGTGTGCACGAACCAGGCGCCGGCGACGTCGCCCGGCAGGTAGCCGCGGCGCTCATGGCGCACCGCCCCCGCGGTGGCCAGAGCCTGGAGGTCCTCGCAGAGCTGCGGGGCGACGACCCGCACCCGGGCGCCCTCCTGCACCAGGGCGGCGGTGCGGCGCGCGGCCACCGGGCCACCCCCCACCACCAGCACGTCGCGGCCCCGCAGGTCCAGCAGCGCCGCGTGGCGCGGATTCGGCTCGTCGGGCATCGGTCAGCCTCCGCTCAGGCCGGTGAGGCCGCGGGCGTGCAGGATCCGCCGCTCGAGCGGCGTGAACACGGCGAGCTCGATGAGGATGCCCACCGCGAAGATCAACAGGATGGCAGCGATGACCAGGGACATGTCACTGGTATCGCGGCCCAAGTTGAGGAGCTGGCCGAGCCCGGCGCCCAGACGCGGGGTGTTGGTGATGAGCTCGGCGGCCATGAGCGAGCGCCACGCGAACGCCCAGCCCTGCTTGAGGCCGCCCAGGAATCCGGGCAGCGCGGCGGGCAGCAGCACATGGCGGATGCGGCTCCACCCGGTGGCCCCCAGCACGCGGCCCACCCGCAGATACAGCGGCGGCACCTGGTCGACCCCGGCGAGCAGGCCGTTGACGATGGACGGCACGGCGCCCAGCAGCACCACAGTGAAGATCGCGGCGTTGCTGAGCTGGAACCAGATGATCGCCGCCGGCACCCACGCGATCGACGGCAGCGACTGCAAGCCCGTGACGAGGGGGCCGAGCGCGCGGCGCAGCAGCGGCCGGGTGGCCATCGCCGTCCCGAGGGCGACCCCCACCGCCACCGAGGCGAGGAAGCCGAGGCCGCCGCGTTGCAGGCTCAGATTGGCCGCCCGCAGCGCGGACCCGTCCTGGGTCGCCTCGACGAGGGTGTGCCACACGTCGAGGGGCCGGGGCAGCGCGTAGGACGGCTTGACCCCCGACGCGGCGAGGAGCTGCCAGGCGCCGAGCAGGACGATCAGCGCGGCGGCGGTGGGCCAGAAGGAGCGCCAGGCGGCCGCCCACCACGGTGTGCGGGTGGCCTCGACGGCTGTCTCGAGGGCGTCGAGGCCCGCCTCGAGATCGCGCGCGCCGGCGCCAGGCACGGCCGGCGCCTGCGGGGCGGACGTGGTGGTGGACGGGTCAGCGGGCATGGCTGGCGATCTCCGCTCGCAGGTGGTCAGTGATCTCCACGGACAACTCGGCCACGGCGTGGTCCTCGATGCGGCGTGGCTGGGGGATCGGCACCGTCCACTCCCGCACGATCCGCCCCGGACGCGAGGACAGCAGCACCACGCGCTGCCCCAGCCGCACGGCCTCGCGCACGTTGTGCGTGACGAACACGACCGACCGGCCCGTCTCCTGCCAGATCCGGGTGAGCTCGGAGTGCATGACGTCGCGGGTGATGGCGTCGAGCGCGGCGAACGGCTCGTCCATCAGCAGCACGTCGCCCTCCTGGGCCAGGGCCCGGGCGAGGGCCACCCGCTGCCGCATGCCCCCGGACAGCTCGTGCACCCGCCGGGCGTGGGCGCCGTCGAGGTGCACCAGGCTCAGCAGCCGGTCGGCCTCCGCCCGGCGCTCGCCGCGGGGCACGCCGCGCAGCCGCAGGGCGAGCTCGATGTTGCGTCCCGCGCTGAGCCAGGGGTACAGCGCGGGCTCCTGGAACATCAGCGCCGGGCGGCGCGCGCCCACCTCGACGGAGCCCCCAGTGGGGGAGTCGAGCCCCGCGATGAGCGAGAGCAGTGTCGACTTCCCGCAGCCGGACGCGCCGAGCAGGCACACGAATTCGCCGGGCTCCACGACCAGGTCGATGCGGTCGAGCACCGGTGGCCGCGTGGTGTCGCCGAAGTGGTGGCTCACCTGGGTGAGCCGCACCGGGGGCCGGGCCGGGCGCCCCGGCGCAGGACGCGCCGGGGCGAGGGTGGGCGCCTGGACCTCGCGCACGCTCACTCCGTCCCGAGCCCTGCCGCGGAGACGGGCTCTTGCCCGCGCTTGGACAGGACCTCGTTGAGCGGGCCCAGGACGTAGATGCCCTTCAGGTCGACCTTGTCCGAGACGCCGACCTCTGCCGCATGGTCGGCCGACGTCTGCAGCGAGCCCGCCACCGGGTCGTTGGTGGGGCGCAGGTTCGACCAGGCGCGGAGCAGCACCTCGTCGCCGAGCTTCTTGCTGGTGAGGGACTCGATGGCGGTGTTGGCCGCCTGCGCCGCCTCCTGGTCGTGCTCGGCGATCCACTCGCCCGTGGAGACGTGCGCCTCGAGCAGCTTGGCGACCGTCTCCGGGTGCTGCTCCAAGAACTCGGTGCGCACGATGAGGTGCGTGGTGACGAAGTCCCCGTCCGGCCACAGCTCCTTCTCGTCGAGCAGCACCTTCGCGCCGCCCTCCACGACCAGGCGTGACGCCCACGGCTCCGGCAGCCAGGCGCCGTCGAGCGAGCCCTGCCGGAACAGGTCCAGGGTCTGCGCGTTCTCCTGCGGGGCGATGAGCACGTCGTTGTCGCCGCCCGTCACGGACGTGCGCAGGCCGTTCTCCAGCAGCCAGGCGCGCAGCGCCACATCCTGGGTGTTGCCGACCTGCGGGGTGGCGAGCGTGGCGCCCCGCAGGTCCTCGACGGAGTCGATGCCCTCGCGCACCACCAGCTGGGCGCCGCCCGAGGTCGCCCCGGCGATGATCCGCACGGCCTCCCCGCCGGACTTCGCGAACGCGTTGATCGCGGGGTTCGGGCCGATGTAGGTCGCGTCCAGCCCGTCGGCGAATAGCGCCTCCACCGCCGCCGGGCCGGCGTTGAAGATCTCGGTGGTGAGCGTGGTGTCGCCCAGCGCCTCGGCGTACGTCCCGTCGGCCACCCCGATCAGGGGGATCGCGTGGGTGATGTTCGCGAAGTAGCC
>JAEWEI010000281.1 GCA_023389545.1 Actinomycetes bacterium
CCTACCGTGACGCGATCGGGTCGCCGTGGCTGACCGAGGTCGATGCCGGCGGTGTCGTGGCGAACCTCGAGGAGGTGGCCGCCGCCGCGGCCCGCGGTGACCAGGGCAGGGTCGCGCAGGAGCTCGAGGTCAACTGCGACGGGCTTCCGCTCGGCGGCATCCAGTGACGTCGCCGAGCCACGCGGAGCGGTTCACCGACCTGATGCGCGCGCACGGGTCCGCGGTGCTGGCCTACCTGACTCGACGCTCCGACCCGCCTCAGGACGCCGCTGACCTCATGGCGGAGGTGTTCGTCGTCGCGTGGCGGCGCCTCGGCGTGGTCCCGCCGGACCGCGACCAGGCGCGGGCGTGGTTGATCGGCGTCGCCCGCCACCAGCTCGCGAACCATCGCCGGGGTCGCCTCAGGCGCACCCAACTGGCTGATCGTCTGCGCCAGCACCTGCTCGTCCATGCGCCCCGCGCGGACGCCGGGCCACACCACGACGTCCACGCCGCCCTGGCCGCGCTCAAGGACGAGGACCGTGAGCTGCTCACCCTGGTCACCTGGGAGGACCTGACTCCCGCGCAGGCCGCGACAGTCCTGGGGTTGTCGCCGGCGGCGACCCGCAAGCGGCTCGAGCGTGCCCGAGGGCGATTGCGCGCGGAGCTCGAGCGGCTGACAACGGCCGGCCCCGCGGATCGGGACCGGGGCTTCGCGATGGTGGGTGGGCCGTCAGCGCGCCGGAGCGCCGGGACCGAAGGGCTGCGGGTTCCGGCTGAGTGAGGCGCGGACGGCCTCGGGTCGCGGCATGCCGGTGGTGGCGCCGAGGGAGCCCACTGAGATGGCGCCGGCATGGACGGCCCAGCGGGTAGCGGTGACGAGGCCCTGGCCGCGGCTGAGCGCGTCGGCCAGGGCCCCGATGAACGTGTCGCCCGCGCCTGTGGTGTCGACGACGGTGACGCGGGGGGCTGTCACATGGGTCAGCTTGTGGCCGTCCCAGACGAGGGCGCCGCGCGCGCCGACGGTCACGACGACGGAAGCGGTGACAGACGTGTCGGCGGCGAGCTCGCGGGCGAGGGCGCCGGTGTCGGCGGGAAGAGGGCGCCCGGTGACAGCCTCGTACTCGATCTCGTTGACCACGAGCACGTCTACCAGGTCGAGGATCTCGGCCGGGAGGGCTTGGGCGGGCGCGGGGTTGAGGACGAAGGCGCCGCGGGCGGCCCGGCCGGCGGCGAGCACCGCGTCGAGCGGGATCTCGAGCTGGGCGACGACGACTGCTGCGCCAGCGACGGCATCCCCCGCGGCCTCGACGTGCTGCGCGGAGACGCGCCCATTGGCGCCGGGCGCCACGACGATGCTGTTCTCCGCTGCGGCGTCCACCAGCACCAGGGCGCGGCCGGTGGGGGTCCCGGACGCGATCCCGAGGTGGCCGGTGTCGATGCCCTCGCCGCTCATCGCAGTGCGGACCTCTGCGGCCTCCGCGTCGTCGCCCGTGAGGCCGACGAAGGCCACGCGGCGGCCGAGCCGGGCGGCGGCGATGGCCTGGTTGCTGCCCTTGCCGCCGAGGAACTGCGCGTAGCCGGTGGCGGAGACCGTCTCGCCGGGGCGCGGGAGGTTGTCGACCGATGCGACGAGGTCGATGTTGACGCTCCCCACGACGGTCACGTCGAACCGCTCAGGGCGCATGGCCTCGACCCTTCATCCGCGTCCGTTGAGAGATCGTTCTCTCACCGTGCGCCCGATCAAAGGCCCTGCATACGCCCTTGTCAACCCCTACGTCAGCACGTGTCCGCTCCCCTATGCTGCGACTTCCAGCCCCCGATACGGTGCCGCGTCTGTCATGGATTACCCACGGTCGCCGAGGCGGCAGTCTGAGAGCCCGGCCGCCCGAGCAGAGACGAGGGACGCTCATGGCACGCAAAGTCACCGTGCGCGATGTCGCGGCCGCCGCGGGCGTCTCCACCGCCACCGCCTCGCGCGCCCTGACCAACAGCCCGTCCGTCAACGCCGAGATGGCCAGGCGCGTGCTCAAGGCGAGCCGCGACCTCGGCTACAGCGCCAACGTCTTCGCCCGGGCCCTGCGGACCCAGCGCACCGACACCATGGGCATGGTGGTCCCGTCCATCAGCAACGCCTACTTCACCGCCGCCGTCGAGGCCGTCGAGAAGGAGCTCGCGGACAGCGGGCGCTCGCTCATCCTGTGCGATGCGCGCGAGTCCGTGGAGACGGAGGCCCAGCGCATCGAGCTCCTGGTCCAGCGCATGGTCGACGGGCTCATCGTGGTGCCCGTCACCGCCTACGACTCCGTGCCCGCCATCGAGCAGGCCGTTCGGCACGCGCCCGTCGTGCTCCTCGACCGGTGGGCGGACGCGGCTGGGGCGGACTACGTGGGCGGCGACAACGCGGACGGCCTGCGCCAGTGCGTCGCGCACCTGCGGGAGCAGGGCTGCCGGTCGATCGTCTACGTGGGCGCCCACCCCCGCACCAGCACCGCGGACGAGAGGCACCAGGCGTTCCGCGGCCTGATGGAGCCCGAGCCCGAGCCCGAGCGCGAGCCCCGCACGGCGCACGCCCCGGGCGTCCACGGCTCGGCGCTGCTCGGCGATTTCAGCGTCGAGTGGGGTGTGGAGGCGGCGCGCCAGCTCCTGTCCGGCGACGAGCTGCCGCAGGGCATCGTCTGCGGCGCCGATGTCATCGCCGTCGGGGTGCTCGGCATGCTGCGCGAGGTCGGGGTGGTCGTCCCGGACCAGGTCAAGGTCGTCGGCTACGACGACTCATTCCTTGGGCGCGTGACGATGCCGCGCCTGACGTCCGTGCGGCAGCCCATCGACGCGATGGCGGCCGAGGCGGTGCGGCTGCTCGACGACCGGGCCGGCCGCACCGACGCGCCGGTGCGCAAGAGCGTCTTCGGTCCGTCACTGGTGGTGCGGGAGTCCTCCGGCGGGTGACGGCGCGCATCGGTATGCGACGGGGGGAACGGCTGGACCTGGGGCGCGGTGGGCGGCGCGTCACCAGGTCCAGCCGCGCTCGGCGAGTTCGACCTCCTTGCGGAACCGCTCCTGCGGGTCGCCCTTGGCCCGGTTGCGCAGTTGCACGCCGGCCAGCTCGCAGGCCTCGGCGAGCAGGTCGTCGTAGGCGAGCTGGGTGGCGATGAGGCGCTCGGCGCGTGCCATGGAGCGCGGCTCGTCCTCGATCATGCGGGCCAGTTCCGCGACCTTGCTGAGCCGGGTCTGGACGCGCAGCGCGAGGAACGGGTCCGGCACGGCGAGCGTTCCGTTGCCCACGTCGTCGAGCCGCACCTCCGCGGCGAGGCGTCGGGCGCGGCGTCGGGCGCGGCGCCTGCGCGGACGGAGCCGATCGGTGAGCCGTCGCAGTGCGGCCCCGAGGCGCCTGCGCCAGCGCGGCGGCTCGTCAGGGCTGGGGAACACGGCCCACAGCACGCAGAAGAACGCTGCGGGGATCAGGAGGACGACCAGGAGCGACCACGGCATCAGCGCTACCTCTTACCCGAGACCAGCGAAAGCCACATCGTCGTGTCC
>JAEWEI010000353.1 GCA_023389545.1 Actinomycetes bacterium
CGGTCCGGGTCGGGGCGCCCGCTGTCGTGCTGTGGCTGGCGGTGGTCGGGATCGGACTGCTGATCACCGGCCCGCTGGGGACGATCGGTGAGCGCGAGCTGGCGGTCAACGAGTGGTTCGTGGCGCAACGCACGGAGCTGCTCGACTCCCTCACGCACATCTGGAGCCCGATCGGCACCACGGAGACCGTCATCGGGATCTGCCTCATGGCCGTCGGCGTGGTGTGGTGGCGCACCCGGCGGTGGTGGTACGCCATCGTGCCCGCGATCGCCGTCGCCACGCAGGCCGCTGTGTTCCTGGTGGTGACGCTAGTGGTCGGCAGGGAACGGCCAGAGGTGGAGCAACTGGACGTGGCGCCGCCGACGTCGAGCTTCCCGAGCGGGCACTCCGGCGCCGCGACCGCGCTCTACGTCACGCTCGCGATGATGGCGCAGCGCATGGAGCGCGCCTGGGTGCGCGTCAGCGTGACGGTGATCCTGCTCGTGCTGCCGATGCTCGTGGTCTACTCCCGCCTCTACCGCGGGATGCACCACGTGAGCGACGTCATCGTCGGCGTGCTCAACGGCCTGGTCTGCGCGGTGCTGGCCTGGAACTACCTGCGCAGGTCACCGCGCCCGGCAGGCGAAGCCACCCCTGTGCGCACTGTCGAGCGCGCCCGATGACCCGGGTCGCCGTCGTCGCGAACCCCGCCAAGCTCGACGACCCGGACGCGGTTCGGCGAGTCATCGACGGAGTGCTCGCTGGCCACGGGCTGGAGCCCGCGCTGTGGTTCGAGACGACTGAAGAGGACCCGGGCTGCGGACCGGCCCGCGATGCGGTCGAGCAGGGCGCCGACCTAGTGTGCGCGCTCGGCGGCGACGGCACCGTCCGCGGCGTCGGCGAAGGGCTGTCAGGCGGCGACGTCCCACTCGGGCTGCTGCCGGCCGGCACCGGCAACCTGCTCGCCCGCGCGCTCGACCTCCCCCTCACCAGCCTCGAGGACGCGCTCGACATCGCGTTGACCGGCCGCACGCATCGGCTCGACGTCGGAGCGCTGAGCGTCGACGGGTCCGATGAGGAGCTGGTGTTCCTGGTCATGGCGGGCATGGGGCTGGACGCCGAGGCGATGGCCCACGCGGACGAGCGGCTCAAGGGCGCCGTCGGGTGGCCCGCCTACCTCGTGTCTGGCGCGCGGGCGGCAGTGCGCGGCGGCTTCACCGCCAACGTGCAGATCAAGGGCAGCCAGGCGATGACGCGCACGGTCCGTGCCGTCGTCATCGGGAACAGCGGGCGCCTGCAGGGCGGAGTCGAACTCCTGCCGGAGGCCAGCCTCGACGACGGGCTGCTCGATATCGCGGTCGTCGCCCCGCGGGGCCTCGCCGGCTGGATCCGCACCATCGCGACGGTCTTCACCTCCGGCCGCGGCCACACGCACCTCGAGCGCCGCCAGACGACGGACGTCCGGGTGGCCGCGCGACGCCCCACCGCCGTGCAGCTCGACGGCGACGCGCTCGGTGAGCACCGGGTGCTCAGCTGCCGAGTCCGGCCTGGCGCGCTCCCGGTGCGGCTGCCCGCCGGACAAGACTGAGCACGCACGGTCCGGGCCGTTGAGACCGTCACAGGTCCTCGTGCCCCGTGCCCGGCACACGTGCGGGTCGACGCCCACCCTGGCCTCCCGTGCGGCTACGGCATGAGCCAACCCGGGCCGTGCGCGCCCAGCCGAGTCCAAGGGACGGCTGTCACTCGCAGCCGATCCCGTCACCGTCGCGGTCCAGCTTCTTGCTGTAGCCCGGCTGGCCCGCCAGGATCGGTGCCGCTCCGGCTGCTCGGACGGCATCACAATTCTTGTAGTACGTCGAGCCACCGCCAGTGGCGGGGGCCGGGGCCTGGCTGGTCGTGGCCTTCTTGGCTGCCGCCGCTCGAGCGGCCTCAGCCGCTGCGGCTTCCTTGGCCACGCGCGCGGCCTCGGCTTCCGCCGCCTCCTGGGCTGCGCGGGCTGCCTCCGCCGCGACGCGTTCTGCCTCGATCCGCTCGGCCTCGATCCGCTGCTCCTCCGCGACGCGCACCTGCTGGACGCCGGTGGTGGTGCTGACGAGGCGCTCGTTCACTGTCGTCGTCCGGTCCCGCAGCCCAGCGACCCAGGTCGGCGGGTACTGCTTCGAGGTGTCGGCGTCGAGCAGCGCAGCCAACGCGACCCCGGTGGTCGCGACCGCGGCGACCGAAGCGCCGCGGCGGTCGATCTCGTCAAGCCCAATGCCGACCGTGAGCACACCGGCTGCCTCAGCGACATCAGCCCCAGCGTCCTCCAGCGCGGCAACCTGCGCGGGCACCGTGCACGCATCCTCCGCGCCGAACAATCCGGCCTCGGCGTCGATCGCCTCCTGCTGCGCCTCGGCGACAGCATCGGAGATCGGCCCAGCGGCGTCCGTCGCAACGAGCGCCAGGCCGAGCCGCACCAACTCGGCGTTGACCAGCACATCGTCCGCGTACACCGCCGCGATGTCCTCACCCTCGCCGCGCTCCAGCCTGATCTCCGTCCCGACGGGCAGCAGCCCCGCCAGCGCCGACGCCGACTCGATGCTCAGGCACTCCTTCGCGGTCGGCGCGTCGATCCCGAGCAGGTGCACGGTCACAGGCTTCTCACCCTGCAACAGCTCGATCGTGTTGCCGTCGACCACCGCGGCGACCTCGGCAGCGTTCGGGTCTGCCCCCGCGCCACAGGCGGCCACGGTGGTCGCCACCAGAAAGCCGATCGTGATGACGGCGAGTGGACGCTGGGACAGGCGGCGAGACGGCATGCCCTGTCATCGGCTCAGCCGTCCGCGCACTTGAGGGGCACGCCAGACGATCACGCCTGACGGCTGGCTCGCAGGCTCTGCGGGTCCGCCGTGCCAAGGCGCCGCTGCCCCAACGCGACTGATCCAACGGCAAGAACGACGAAACCCCGCTCAGGGCCCTTCCGGGCCCCGCGCGGGGTCTGTCACTTCAAGGCCCTGATCCGAGTCAGAACCGATGGCGGTAGCGGTGGGATTTGAACCCACGGTGGACTTTCACCCACACACGCTTTCGAGGCGTGCTCCTTAGGCCGCTCGGACACGCTACCTCGCCGAGAAGGGTACCTGGTCGGAGCCCATGGTCCGTAATCGGGGCCCCTGGGGCCCACCGGCGCCCCCACCACCGGCGTCCAGACCCGCGTCGTACGGTGTTCGGGTGACGATCTCGACGACGCTCCCCCGCCCCGCGGCCGGTTCGCTCGACGATGTGGTCGCCCTGCTCCAGGGCAAGCGGATCGCCGTGCTGACCGGCGCCGGTGTCTCGACGGACTCCGGCATCCCCGACTACCGGGGCCCCGACTCCCCGCCGCGCACCCCGATGACTTTCCAGCAGTTCGTGGGCGATGAGGCTTTCCGCCGGCACTACTGGGCCCGCAACCATGTGGGCTGGCGGCACATGCACCGCACGGAGCCGAACGCTGGGCATCGCGCGCTGGCAGAACTCGAGGCCCGCGGGGTGGTGAACGGCGTCATCACGCAGAACGTGGACCTGCTGCATGAGGAGGCCGGCTCCCGCACGGTCATCGACCTGCACGGCCGGTATGACCGGGTGGTGTGCCTGCGCTGCGGCACTGTGCGCCCGCGCGCGGAGGTGGCGGACCGCCTGGAGGCGTTGAACCCCGGGTTCGTGGAGTCGGTGGGCGCGGTGGCGGATATCGAGATCGCGCCCGACGCGGACGCCGTGATCGAGTCGACGGCGGACTTCCGGGTCGCATCGTGCTGGGCGGCGGATCCCGACGGCGGCGCGGGCGAGTGCGGCGGGATGTTGAAGCCGGACATCGTCTACTTCGGTGAGAACGTCCCCCGGGAGCGGGTGGCGCGGGCGTTCGCACTGGTGGACGACGCGCAGGCGCTGCTCGTCGCCGGCTCGTCCCTCACGGTGTTGTCGGGCAGGCGCTTCGTGGTGCATGCCGCGCGCACGGGCAAGCCGGTGGTCATCGTCAACCAGGGCCCGACCCGGGGCGACGCGCTGGCGACCCTGACGCTCGACGCGGGGACGACTCCCACCCTGACGGCCCTGGCCCGGAGCCTCGTGGCCTAGGCCTCCGCCTCGGCCGCGCCGCGGTGCTCGACGAAGAACGCCCGCAGCAGCTCCCCGCACTCGGCTTCCCGCACTCCGCCGATCACCTCGACGCGGTGGTTGAGCCGCCTGTCCCGCACCACGTCCCACTGTGACCCGCACGCCCCGGCCTTGGGGTCCCAGGCGCCCAGCACGAGTCGCGGGATGCGGGCCAGCACTGTGGCGCCCGCGCACATGAGGCACGGCTCGAGGGTGACCACGAGTGTGCAGTCGTCGAGCC
>JAEWEI010000369.1 GCA_023389545.1 Actinomycetes bacterium
GCCCCGGCACGTGCCGGCTCCGGCTCCGGCCGTCCGCCCGGCCCGCCGGGACCCCGCATCCCCCGCGGGCCCCGACGGCCGCAGGGCCCACGCACCGGGGACCCGCGCCGCCGGCAGGCCTTCCTCACGGTGATGGTGCTCGCCGTGCTCACGGTGTTCGCGGGCCGGCTCGTCTACGTCCAGGGGATCCAGGGCGAGGCTGTCGCCCAAGAGGCGCTCGAGCAGCGGCTCGGACGTGATTCCAGCCTCGCGGTGCGGGGGCAGATCACCGACGCCAAGGGGGACATCCTGGCGCGCTCCGTCGAGCGGTACACACTGGCCGTCAACCAGGTCGAGCTGGCCGACTGGACGGAGCCACGCTCGGACCCCGCGGTCGGCGGCCCGTCGGGCGCCGCCGCGAAGCTGGCGCCGCTGCTGGACATGAACGCCGCGGAGCTGGGCGCGCTGCTCACCGGGGAGAGCACCTGGAAGGTGATCAAGAAGGGCTTGCTGCCCGAGCAGATGCGGGACATCAAGAAGCTGGCGATCGGCGGGGTGCAGTTCGAGCGCGTCCTAGACCGTGTGTACCCGAACGGCTCGGTCGCCGGGAACTTGCTGGGGTGGGTCAACGCCGAGGGCAATGGCGCCCAAGGGCTCGAGGCCGTGCTGAACGACCAGCTCGCCGGAACGCCGGGCACGTATGTCTGGGAGCGCGGGAAGGGCGGCCAGGCGATCCCCGGCGGCTATGAGGAGTCGAACGACGCGGTCGAGGGGGACACCGTCCAGTTGACGATCCTCAACGACCTGCAGTGGAAGGCCGAGGAGGCGATCGACGCGCAGGTGGCCGCCACGGGCGCCGACAGCGGCTCGGTGATCGTGACGGACGTCACGACGGGGGAGATCCTCGCGCTGGCGGACTCGGGCGGCCTGGACCCGAACAGCCCCAGCGGAGACCTCTCGGGCTCGCGCTCCATCTCGGGGGTGTTCGACCCGGGTTCGACCGCGAAGGTCATCACGATGGCGGCAGCCCTCGAGACCGGTGTGGTGAACCCGCTCACCCCCTTCGAGGTGCCCTACCAGTACACGACCGACAACAACCAGACGTTCAAGGACTCGCATGAGCACGCGGGGATGCGCCTGACGACCACCGGTGTGCTCGCCCAGTCGTCCAACACCGGGACGGTGATGATCGGCGAGAAGATCCCGCAGCAGGTGCGGTACGACTACCTGGAGAAGTTCGGCTTCGGCCAGAGGACTGGCATCGAGCTCCCCGGGGAGTCCCGCGGAATCCTGCACCCCGTCGACGAGTGGGACGGGCGCACCAAGTACGCGGTGCTGTTCGGGCAGGGCGTCTCCGTGACCGCGCTGCAGGCCACCCAGGTCTTCGCCACGATCGCCAACGGCGGCGTGCGCGTGCAGCCGCACCTCATCAAGGGGTGGACGTCGGCGGACGGCCAGTACACGGCGTCCACGCAGGTAGCGCCCACCCAGGCCGTCTCGAAGGAGACAGCGGACGCCGTGCTGACCATGCTCGAGAGTGCTGTCGACGACGGGACCGGCTCGGCCGCGGCGATCCCCGGCTATCGGGTGGCCGGCAAGACGGGCACGGCCCAGTCGTTCAACCCGTCCGGCATCACCGCCTCGTTCATCGGCGTGGCGCCTGCCGACCAGCCGCGCATCGCGGTCAGCGTGGTGCTGCACAACCCGCGCACGTCCGAATGGGGCGGCACCGTCGCGGCGCCGGTCTTCAAGGACATCACGCGCGATGCCCTGCTCGAGCTCGGCGTGGCCCCCAGCGGCGCGCCGGCGACGCTGTACGCGACCACATGGTGACGCGCGCCTCGGTGGCGGGCCCGCGCCCGGCCGCCGTTCCGCGCGTCGGGGTGGCGCCCGACCGGGGTAGATTCTCCCTATGACGTCCCCCCAGGGTCGGATGCGCCCGCTGCACCCCGCCACACATCGGGTCGTCGACCTCGTTGCCGCGTTCGACCTGACCGTCCACGGCGTCACCCCCGAGCAGGACGCCACCCTCAGTGGTGTGAGCGTCGCCAGCGGCGACGTGCGTCCTGGAGACCTGTTCGTGGCCCTCAGCGGCCTCAAGGTCCACGGGGCGACGTTCGCGGCACAGGCCGTCGAGGCAGGCGCCGTCGCGATCCTCACCGACCAGGCCGGCGCGGAGCTCCTCGCCGGCGCACAGCCGCAGGTCCCCGTGCTCGTCACCGCCGATCCGCGCTCGTTGGCCGGCCCTGTCGCCGCCTGGGCGCACGGCCATCCGGCGCGCGGCATCGTCACCGTCGGCGTGACAGGAACCAACGGCAAGACCACCACGAGCTACTTCGTGGACGCCGCGTTGCGCGCGCAGCACGCGAGCACGGGCGTGATGGGCACCGTCGAGCTGCGCATCGGCGCCGAGGCCATCGAGAGCCCCCGCACCACTGTCGAGGCGCCCGTGGTCCAGTCGATCCTGGCGCTCATGCACGAGCGCGGCGCGACGGCCTGCACGATGGAGGTCTCGTCGCATGCGCTGGCGCTGGGCCGGGTCGGCGGGCTCGAGTTCGACGTGGTGGGCTTCACCAACCTGCAGCGCGACCACCTGGACTTCCACGGCGACATGGAGGGGTACTTCCGGGACAAGTCCCGGCTGTTCGCCCCGGGCCAGGCGCGCCGCGGCGTGGTCGTGGTCGACGACGTGTGGGGCCAGCGGCTCGCGGCCGAGGCTCGGATCCCCGTGGAGTCGGTGTCGACCCTTGTCGGCGCGCCGGTCGCGGCGGCCGCCGACTGGGCGGTGACGTCCGCGGACATCGGGCTGGACGGCATCGGCTCGACATTCACGCTGCGCGGGCCCGACGGCGTCGAGCATGCCGCGGCGAGCCCGCTGCCGGGCCGGGTCAACGTGTCGAACGCGGCGCTGGCCGTCGTGCTCGCGCACCGTGCCGGCGTCGACCTCGCCACGGCCATCCACGCCGTGGGGCACGCGTCGGAGATCCCCGGCCGGATGGAGCGCGTCGTCGAGCGCGGCGACGGCATGCCGCTGGGCCTCGTCGACTACGCGCACACCCCGGACGCGCTGGTGCTCGCACTCGACGCGGTGCGCCCCATCACCCCGGGCCGGCTCATCCTGGTCTTCGGCTCCGACGGGGACCGCGACCAGGGGAAGCGGCCGATCATGGGCGAGATCGGCGCGCGCCTGGCCGATGTGCTCGTCGTCACCGACGAGAACCCCCGCTCGGAGGACCCGGCCGCCATCCGCGCCGCGATCCTCGACGGAGTGCGCAGCGAGCGCCCGGACCTCGCCGACGTGCACGAGGCGACAAGTCGCAGCCAGGCCATCCACGACGCCTTCGAGATCGCGACGGAGCAGGACACCATCATCATCACGGGCAAGGGTCACGAGCCGACCCAGGAGATCGCCGGCGTGTTCCACCGGTACAACGACCGCGACGTGCTGCTGGCTGCGGCGCGGGCGCGGCGAGAGCTCGAAGGGCAGGACGCGTGATCGCTCTGACAGCGGCCGAGATCGCGGCCGCCACCGGGGGAGAGCTGTGCCCCGCGTCGCTCGACCCCGCCACCGTGGTCAGCGGGCCGGTGGTCGTCGACTCCCGCGAGGTCCAGGAGGGCTCGCTGTTCGTGGCCCTGCCGGGCGAGCACGCGGACGGGCACGACTTCGCCGCCGGGGCGGTGGGCGCGGGCGCGGGCCTGGTGCTCGCCGCGCGGTCGCTGAGCACCCCTGAGGGCGAGCCGTTGCCGTGCGTCGTCGTGCCGGATGTGGAGCGCGCGCTGGGCGACGTGGCCCGCGCGGTGCTGGCCCGGCTGCGCGAGGCGTCCCTCGAGCCCGGTGGCGCTGGACTGCGCGTCATCGGCGTGACGGGATCGGTGGGCAAGACGACCACCAAGGACCTGCTCGCGCAGATCCTCGGCGCGGCCGGCCCCACCATCGCCCCCGCGCGGTCCTTCAACAACGAGATCGGCCTGCCGCTCACGGTCCTGCGCGCCGACGAGTCCACCCGCTTCCTGGTGCTGGAGATGGGCGCCAGCGGCATCGGCCACCTGACCTACCTCACCGACATCGCGCCGCCCGATGTGGCGGTGGTCCTCGTGGTGGGCAGCGCGCACCTGGGCGAGTTCGGCGGCATCGAGGCAGTGGCCAAGGCCAAGGCCGAGATCGTGCAAGGGCTCGTGCCCGACGGCGTCGCGGTGCTCAACGCGGACGACTCGCGGGTGCGGGCCATGGCGGACGTCGCGCCGGGCCAGGTCGTCACGTTCGGCTCCTCGGCGGCCGCCGACGTGCGCGCCCGCGACGTGCGGGTCGACCGTGCCGGCCGGGCGTCGTTCACGCTCGAGGCGCCGGGCGCCGACGGGGTCGTCGACCAGGCGCCCGTGACGCTGCGCCTCGTCGGGGAGCATCACGCGAACAACGCCGTCGCCGCCGCGGCGGCCGCCCTGCAGGTGGGGCTCGGGCTCTTCGAGATCGCGGCGTCGCTCAGCGGCGCCGAGGCCCTCAGCCCGCACCGCATGCACGTGGTGGACCGGCCCGACGGGGTGACCGTCATCGACGACTCCTACAACGCCAACCCCGACTCGATGCAGGCGGCGCTCAAGGCGCTGGCCGTCGTGGCAGGGCGCGACAGGCGGTCGATCGCCGTGCTGGGCGAGATGCTCGAGCTCGGCGAGGACGCCCGCGAGGCGCATGACGCCATCGGGCGGCTCGCCGTCCGGCTCAACATCGCCCTGACCCTGGTCGTGGGGGAGGGCGCCCGCCCGATCCGCGACGGCGCGAACCGCGAGGGGTCGTGGGGCGACGAGATCGCCGTGGCCGACGACATCGACGCGGCAGCGCGCTTCCTCGACGAGGAGCTGCGCGCCGGTGACGTGGTGCTGGTGAAGTCCTCCTACGGCGCCGGCCTCTGGCGGCTGGGCGACCGGCTCATCGCCGGCGGGCAGGAGGCCGCGTCATGAGGGCCGTCCTCATCTCCGGCGGCCTGTCGATGCTCATCGCGCTGCTCGGCACGCCCCTGTTCATCCGGTTACTGGTCAAGAAGCAGTACGGCCAGTTCATTCGGCAGGACGGCCCCACCGCGCACTTCACCAAGCGCGGCACGCCCACCATGGGCGGGGTCGTCATCATCGGCGCCACGCTGCTCGGCTGGGGCGGCGGGCTGCTCGCGACGCAGCAACTGCCCACGGTCTCGGCGATGCTCGTCCTCTATCTGATGACCGGCCTGGGCGTCGTGGGCTTCCTCGACGACTTCATCAAGATCTCCCGCCAGCGCAGCCTCGGGCTCAAGGCGCGGTGGAAGTTCCTGGGGCAGGGCCTGGTCGGCGTGACCTTCGCCATCGCGGCCCTGCAGTTCCCCAACGACGCGTTCCGCACGCCCGCGTCGACCAAGATCTCCTTCATCCGCGACACGAACCTCGACCTGGCCTTCGCTGGCCTCACGCTCGGCATGGTGCTGTTCGTCATCTGGGCGAACTTCCTCATCACCGCGTGGTCCAACGCGGTCAACCTCACCGACGGGCTGGACGGGCTCGCGACCGGCGTCTCGCTCATCGTCTTCGGCTCCTACGTGCTGGTCGGGGTGTGGCAGTTCAACCAGAGCTGCCAGTTCCTGGCGTCCGCCGGGCCGCGCTGCTACGAGGTCCGCGACCCGATGAGCCTGGCCGTGGTGGCCGCGTCGATCACCGGCGCCTGCTTCGGGTTCCTGTGGTGGAACGCGAGCCCCGCGCAGATCTTCATGGGGGACACCGGCTCGCTGGCCCTCGGCGGCGCGCTCGCCGGGCTGTCGATCCTGTCCCGCACGGAGATCCTCGCGGCGATCCTCGGCGGCCTGTTCGTGCTGATCGTCCTCTCCGACGTGATCCAGATCGGCTTCTTCAAGATGACCGGGAAACGGGTCTTCAAGATGGCGCCGTTGCACCACCACTTCGAGTTGTCCGGGTGGGGCGAGGTCACGATCGTCATCCGCTTCTGGATCATCGCGGGTCTGTTCGTCGCGCTGGGCATTGGCATCTTCTACGCGGAGTGGGTGACGGGCTGATGGCATCCGGCGACGAGGCGGGGGCGGCCGGCGCGGGTCTGACGGGCGCGGCGCTCAGCGGCGCTCGCGTGCTCGTCGCCGGGCTCGGCGTGTCCGGCCGCGCCGCGCTCGAGGTGCTGGCCGCGCGTGGCGCCGAGGTGACCACTGTCGACGAGCACGCCGAGGAGGCGGACGTCCGCGACGTCGCGGGGTTCGTGGCCGGCGGCGGCCTGGACGGGGTGGACCTCGTTGTCGCGTCGCCCGGGTGGCCGCCGTCGAACCCGCTGCTGGCGGGGGCCGTCGAGCGCGGGACGCCGGTGTGGAGCGAGGTCGAGCTGGCCTGGCAGACCCGGGCGCCGCGGGCTGACGGCAGCGGGCCGGCGCCATGGCTCGCTGTCACGGGCACCAACGGCAAGACCACGACTGTCGGCATGTTGGAGTCGATGCTCCGCGCGGCCGGCGAGCAGGCGGTCGCCGCCGGGAATGTCGGCACCCCGCTGGTGCGGGTGGTCGCCGATCCGTCCGTCGACGTGATCGCCGTCGAGCTCTCGAGCTTCCAGCTCCACTTCACGCACTCGATGTCGGCCCAGGCCGCGGCGGTGCTCAACGTGGCGCCGGACCACCTGGACTGGCACGGCTCGCTGGAGGCGTACGCCGCCGACAAGGGCCGTGTGTACGAGCGTGCCCAGGTGGCCTGCGTGTACAACCTGGCCGACCCGGTCACCGAGGACCTGGTGCGCGAGGCCGACGTGGTGGAGGGCGCCCGTGCCATCGGCGTCACGCTCGGCACTCCGAGCGTCGGCCAGGTGGGCGTGGTCGAGGACGTGCTGGTGGACCGGGGGTTCACCCCGCAGCGACACACCCACGCCGCCGAGCTGGGGACTCTCGCCGATCTGGCGCACCTGGGCGGCCCGGATGGCGTGGCGCCACCGCATGTCGTGCAGGACGCGCTCGCCGCCGCCGCTCTCGCCCTGGCGCACGGCTGCCCGCCCGCGGCGGTCCGCGAGGGGCTGCGCGCGTTCGCTCCTGGCGAACACCGGTCGCAGACGGTGGCCGAGGCCGACGGCGTGCGCTGGGTCGACGACTCCAAAGCCACGAACGCCCACGCCGCGGCGGCGGCGCTCGCCGGGTTCCCGCCTGGCAGCGTCGTGTGGATCGCTGGCGGGCTCGCGAAGGGTGCGACGTTCGACGCGCTCGTGCAGGCGCGCAAAGACCGGCTCGCCGGCGTCGTGCTGATCGGGACGGAGCCCGAGCCCTTGGCTGGAGCCCTCGCCCGACACGCGCCGGAGGTTCCCGTGGCGCGGGTCGATCCCGGCGACACTGAGACGGTGATGGAGCGCGCGGTGCAGGAGGCTCGCCGGCTCGCCGCGTCGGTGCGGCCAGGGCCGGCGAACGTCGTGCTCGCTCCCGCCTGCGCCTCGATGGACCAGTTCCGCTCCTATGCAGAGCGGGGAGAGTCGTTCGCCGCGGCAGTGCGCGCCCTGAGCCCTGACGTCGGCTGAGGCAGGACATGGTGACGCCGACGCCCCCCAGCACGCTCGCCTCGAGGGCCGGGGCCGGCCAGCAGCGTGAGGACGGCCCCACCGCGGGCCGGCTCGGCGCCTGGAACAGCCCTGTCACCAGCTACTACGTGCTCACCGGCGCCACAGCGCTGCTCGTGGTGCTGGGCCTGGTGATGGTGCTGTCCAGCTCGAGCGTCGAGTCGCTGGCCAAGGGCCGCTCGCCCTACGCCGAGTTCCTCAAGCAGGCGCAGTTCGCGTTGATGGGCCTGCCGCTGCTCTGGCTCGCGTCCCGGCTCCCCGTGCGCGCGTACAAGGTGGCCGCCTGGCCGTTGCTGGGGCTCGGCGCGCTCGCGCAGCTCGCCGTGTTCACGCCGCTCGGCGCCGATGCCGTGGGCGGCAACCGGAACTGGATCGCGCTCGGCTCGTTCACCGCGCAGCCCAGCGAGGCGGTGAAGTTCGCCCTGTCGATCTGGCTGGGGGTGGTGCTGGCCCGCAAACGCCCGCTGCTGCAGGAGTGGAAGCACGCGCTCATCCCCGCGGTGCCGGTGGGGGCGCTGATGATCGGGCTCGTGCTGATCGGCCACGACCTGGGCACGGCGCTCGTCATGATGCTCCTGGTGGGTGGCGCGATGTTCGTCGCGGGGGTGCCGATGCGGATGTTCAGCGTCGCTGTGGCCGTGGCGGTCGTGGCGGCGGGCGTCCTGGCGATCTCCTCCAAGAACCGCGTCGCGCGGATCTTCTCGTGGTTGAGCGACGACTGCGACGTCACCAGCGACTGCTATCAGACGCTGCACGGCGGCTGGGGCCTGGCCACCGGGGGCTGGACGGGCATCGGCCTGGGCGCCAGCCGCGAGAAGTGGTCCTACTTGCCCGAGGCGCACAACGACTTCATCTTCGCGATCATCGGCGAGGAGCTGGGCCTCATCGGGACCCTGCTGGTGCTGGTGCTGTTCGCGCTCATCGCGCTCGCGATGTTCCGCGTGATCCGCCGCCACACCGACCCGTTCGTGCAGATCACCACCGGCGCCATTGTCTGCTGGGTGATCGGCCAGGCGCTGGTGAACATCGCTGTGGTGATCGGCCTCGCGCCAGTCATCGGCGTGCCGCTGCCGCTCGTCTCGGCGGGAGGGTCGGCGCTGATCACCACGATGGCCGCGATCGGCGTGGTGATCTCGTTCGCCCGGGACGAGCCGGGCGCCGCCGAGGCGCTCGCCGCCCGGCCGAGCGTGGTGCGGCGATCGCTCGCGGTGATCGGCCGGACGCGTGGATGAGACCGTGGGGGATCTGCTAGACGACATGACGGACGAGGGAGCTGAGGGACGCGTGGGCAATCGCGAGGGTGTGCGGTCGGTGCTGCTGGCAGGCGGTGGCACGGCAGGGCACGTCAACCCGTTGCTCGCCGTCGCCGAGGAGCTGCGCCGGCGCGACCCGCAGATCCGGCTCACGGTGCTCGGCACCGAGTCGGGGCTCGAGTCGCGGCTGGTCCCCGAGCGCGGCCTCCCGCTGGCCTTCGTGCCGCGCGTGCCGCTGCCGCGGCGCCCGACGGCCGAGTGGGCCATGCTGCCGGCCCGGCTCCGTGACGCGGTGCGCACCGCCGGCGAGGTGATCGACGAGACCGGCGCCCAGGTGGTCATCGGATTCGGTGGGTACGTCTCCACCCCGGCCTACCTGGCGGCGCGCGCCCGGCACGTGCCGGTGGTCGTCCATGAGCAGAATGCCCGCGCGGGCCTGGCGAACCGGCTCGGCGCACGCTGGGCTGCCGACGTCGCCGTGACGTTCCCCGGCACCGCGCTGCCGAACGCCCAGGTCACGGGCCTGCCGCTGCGGCCCGAGATTGCGGCCCTCGTCGCCGACCGCGCGCGGGATGCCGCCGCGACGCGGGTCGCCGCAGCCGGACGGCTGGGACTGGACCCGGAGCGGACGACGCTTGTCGTCACCGGCGGCTCGCTGGGCGCCCTGAGCCTGAACCGTGCGATGGTCCGTGTCGCCGCCGAGCTGCTGGCCGCAGGGGTGCAGGTGCTGCACCTGGCCGGCGCCGGCAAGGGCGACGAGGTGCGCGAGGCGGTCGCGCCGCTGCCCGGCGGCGAGCGGTACCACGTGCACGAGTACCTCTCGGAGATGCAGCACGCGCTGGCAGTCGCCGACGTCGTGGTCGGTCGGTCGGGCGCGGGCACGGTCAGCGAGCTCGCCGCCCTCGGACTGCCAGCCGTCTACGTGCCGCTCCCGGTGGGCAACGGCGAGCAGCGGCTCAACGCGGCGCCAGTGGTCGCCGCTGGCGGCGGGCTGCTCGTCGCCGACGCCGACCTGACGCCGGAATGGCTCACGGAGCACCTGTTCCCGATGCTGGTCGGCGATGACGCGGCGGGCTCGCGGGAGCGGATGGGGGAGGCGGCCGCGGCTGTCGGCGTGCGGGACGGGGCGGCGCGGGTCGCCGACCTGGTCGAGGCGCACCTTCCGCCGGCGCAGGACGAGGGGCTGGCCGGCCTCGGCCGCGTCCACCTCATCGGCATCGGCGGGGCGGGCATGTCGGCTGTCGCGGGCTTGCTCGTGGCGGCTGGCGTCCCCGTGAGCGGCTCGGACGCCAAGGACGGCCCGGCGCTCGAGGGCCTGCGCGCGGCCGGCGCGGCAGTGTGGGTGGGGCACGACGCCGCGCAGGTGGAGGACGCCGACACGGTGGTCGTCTCCACCGCCGTGCGCGAGACGAACCCCGAGCTGGCCCGCGCGCGCGAGCGGGGGGTGCGGGTGCTGCACCGCTCCGAGGCGCTGGCCGCGCTCATGCGGGGACGCGAGGCGATCGCCGTCGCGGGCGCGCACGGCAAGACGACGACGTCGGCGATGATCGCCACCGCGCTCGTGCACGCGGGTCTCGACCCGTCGTTCGCCATCGGCGGCGACGTGCTCTCCGATGCCGGCCCCCTGGGCGGCAGCCGCACCGGCGCCGGCCCGGCGTTCGTGGCCGAGGCCGACGAGTCCGACGGCTCCTTCCTGGCGTACGCGCCGCGCATCGCCGTCGTCACGAACGTCGAGCCGGACCACCTGGACCACTACGGCACCCGCGAGGCATTCGAGGAGGCGTTCGTCGCGTTCACCGGCCGGATCCAGGATGGCGGGCTGCTGGTGGCGTGCGCCGACGACGCCGGCGCGGCCGAGCTGGTCAGCCGGGTGCGGGCGGACCTCGCCACCCGGGGCGTGGACGTCGTGACCTACGGCCGGGACCCGGGCGCCGATGTGGTGGTCCCGTCGGTGGCCGCCCACGACGGCGCCTGGCAGGTCGAGTTGCGATCTTCCGACCCGACCATCGGCGACGCCGTGCTGCGACTGACAGTGCCGGGAGAGCACAACGCCCTCAACGCCGCTGCCGCGTTCGTGGCGGCGCGCCGCGCGGGCGCGACGACGACGCAGGCGGTCGAGGGACTGGCCGGGTTCCGCGGGACCGGGCGCCGGTTCGAGGAGCGGGGCGTGGAGGCGGGGGTGCGGGTCGTCGACGACTACGCGCACCACCCGACGGAGGTGGCCGCGCTGCTGCGGGCCGCGCGCACGGTCGTGGGCGACGGCCGGGTGCTCGTGGTGTTCCAGCCGCACCTGTACTCGCGCACCCGCGCCTTCGCAGCGGAGTTCGGCCGCGCCCTCGACCTCGCGGACGTGGTCGTGGTGACAGACGTGTACGCGGCGCGCGAGGACCCGGACCCGACGGTCACGGGCCTGCTCGTGGCGGACGCCGTGCCGACGCCCGGTCGCGCGCAGTTCGTCCCCGATCGTCACGAGGCGGCTCGCGGGCTCGCGGCGCGGGCCCGTGCGGGAGACCTCGTGCTGACAGTGGGGGCGGGCGACGTGACTGAGCTCGGCGCCGTGGTGCTTGCCGCGCTGGCAGAACGCGACGCGTCAGCGCCGGGCGCGCCCGGCGCC
>JAEWEI010000425.1 GCA_023389545.1 Actinomycetes bacterium
GGCGCCGGCTCGGGGGCGGCTGCGGGCTCGGGAGCCTGCTGGGCGGGCTCGGCCGCGGGGGCCGCGCCGTCGCCGGAGCCGATCACTGCCAGGTTGGCGCCGACCTCGACGGTCTCGTCCTCCTGGACCAGGATCTGCTCGAGCACGCCGGCGAAGGGCGAGGGGATCTCGGTGTCGACCTTGTCGGTCGAGATCTCGAGCAAGGGCTCGTCGACCTCGACGGTGTCGCCGACGTTCTTCAGCCAGCGGGTGACGGTGCCTTCGGTGACGGACTCGCCGAGGGCGGGGAGCTGCACGTTGTCAGACATGACCGCTCGTGTCTCCTTTGATTCGTGGGGTCAGTTGTGGGCGTGCAGCGGCTTGCCGGCGAGCGCGAGGTGCGCCTCCCCGAGAGCCTCGTTCTGCGTGGGGTGTGCGTGGACCAGGTTGGCGACGTCCTCCGGGTAGGCCTCCCAGTTGACGATGAGCTGGCCCTCTCCGATGAGCTCGCCGACGCGGGCCCCGATCATGTGGACGCCGATGACAGGGCCGTCCTTCTGGCGGACCAGCTTGATGAAGCCCGCGGTGCCCAGGATCTGGCTCTTGCCGTTGCCGCCGAGGTTGTACTCGAGGGTCTCGACGGCGTCCGCGCCGTGGATCTCCTTGGCCTTGGCCTCGGTGAGCCCGACGGAGGCGACCTCCGGGTCGGAGTAGGTGACGCGGGGGATGCCCGACTCGACGATCGGCTGGGGGTTGAGGCCCGCGATCTGCTCGGCGACGAAGATGCCCTGCGCGAAGCCGCGGTGCGCGAGCTGCAGGCCGGGGACGATGTCGCCGACGGCGTAGATGTTGCCGACGCCGGTGTGCAGGCGCTCGTCGGTGATGACGAAGCCGCGGTCCAGCGTCAGGCCCTGCTCCTCGTAGCCGAGGCCCGCGGTGACGGGGCCACGGCCGACGGCCACCAGCAGGAGGTCGGCGTCGAACGTCTTGCCGTCCTCGAGGGTGACGTGCACGCCGTTGTCGTCCTGCGTGACGCCCTGGAAGCGGACGCCCAGGTTGAAGCCGATGCCGCGCTTGCGGAACGCGCGCTCGAAGGCCTTGGACAGCGCCTCGTCCTCGTTGGGGAGCAGGTGGGGGAGCGCCTCGATGATGGTGACGTCGGCGCCGAAGGAGCGCCACACGCTGGCGAACTCCGAGCCGATGACGCCGCCGCCGAGGATGATCGCGGAGCGCGGCACCCAGTCGAGCTGGAGCGCCTGGTCGGAGGTGATGACCCGGCCGCCGATGTCCAGGCCGGGCAGCGAGCGGGCGTAGGAGCCGGTGCCGAGGACGATGTTCTCGCCGGTGATGCGCTGGCCGTTGACCTCGATGGCGTTCTTGTCGACGAGCTTGCCGTAGCCCTCGAAGACGGTGATCTTGCGGGACTTGATCAGCCCCTGCAGGCCCTTGTACAGCCGGGCGACGACCGACTCCTTGTACTGGTTCACCCCTGCCATGTCGATGCCCTTGAGCTCCGTGTGCACACCGAAGTGCGCTCCGTCGCGGGCGTTGTCGGCGATCTCGGCGGCGTGCAGCAGCGCCTTGGTCGGGATGCAGCCGTTGTGCAGGCAGGTCCCGCCCAACTTGCCGCCCTCGACAAGCGCCACGCTCTTCCCGAGCTGGGCTCCGCGGAGCGCAGCCGCATAGCCGCCGCTTCCTCCGCCCAGGACGACGATGTCGAAAGCGGTACCGGTGGTGTCGGCCACGTGCAACTCCTCAGGTGCAGACGTGTAAGTTCTTGCTGTTCGGCGACCATCTTGTCATCCCGGCGCGTGGCGAACGAACCTGATCGGCCGCGATGCGTTGTGACGCTGGGAACATTCGTCCCATGTATGTCCGCCTTGTCCGGCTCATGATCCGCAGGTGTGACGGCGGGCACAGCGCCGGAGCGCCCGGCGAGACCAACGGCCCAGAGGCCGCGGAGCGGGATGTGGTGGCGCCAGGGCGCGGTGTGCGGGCGCCTCGGTCGGTACGCTTCCGCCATGGGCCTGTTCACACGATGGCGTCGCGCCGGACGCACGACGCCGCCGCCAGAGTCCGCGCCCGAGAAGGGACGCGACCGGGAGCGGGCCACCATGGCGCATCTCGGCGACTTCGTCGCCACGCGGGTGGGCGTCGAGGCGTACGTCGAGCCGCAGACGAACGTCACGCAGACGACAGTCATGTTCATCGCCACCGACGGGGAGTGGACCCGGCGCCGGGTGCCCGACGCGAAGGCGGCCTACGAGATCGCCCGCACCCTGGGGGTCCCGGTCTACGACGTGCAGCGCACCGGCTACCCGCAACGCATGCGCGACTGGAACACCCGGCAGCGCATCGAGCGCCAGCGCCGCCGCGGCCAGGCCTGAGGCGCCGCGACACCGCATCAGCGCAACGGCCCGGTCGGGATCCCGACCGGGCCGTTCTGACGTGGCGACTTCTACTTCGTTGAGGACGCTGCGCGGGACTCGATGAGCGCGAGCAGCGTGCGCACGCCCACGCCCGTGCCGCCCACGGGGGTGTAGCCGTGCGGGGCCTTCTCGTTGAACGAGGGGCCGGCGATGTCGAGGTGCGCCCACGGCGTGGAGCCGACGAACTCCTGCAAGAAGAGCCCGGCGCTCAGCATCCCGCCGAAGCGGTCGCCGATGTTCGCCAGGTCGGCGACCTTCGAGTTGAGGCCGGCCCGCAGCTCCGCGGGCATCGGCATCGGCCAGAACTGCTCGCCAGCCGCCTCGGCCGCGGCCACCACCTCCGAGCGCACGTCCTCGGCGCCCATCACCGCCGACACCCGGTTGCCGAGCGCGACGATCTGCGCGCCGGTCAGCGTCGCGATGTCGAGGACCACGTCGGGCTTCTCCTCGACCGCCGCGGCGAGGCCGTCCGCCATGACCAGGCGGCCCTCGGCGTCGGTGTTGAGCACCTCGACCGTCTTGCCGCCGCGAATGGTGATGACGTCGGACGGGCGCTGCGCGGTGCCCGAGGGCATGTTCTCGGCGAGGCAGAGCCAGCCCGTGACGGCGACCGGCAACTCGAGCTGCGCGGCGGCCAGGACGGTGTGCAGCACGGCCGCGGCGCCGGCCATGTCGGACTTCATGGCCTCCATCCCGGCGGCCGGCTTGATCGAGATGCCACCCGAGTCGAAGGTGATGCCCTTGCCGACCAGCGCCACCTTCGCGGCGGGCTTGCTCGGGGTGTAGGCGACCTTGACCAGGCGCGGCCCGCGCACCGAGCCCTGGCCGACGCCGATGAGGCCGCCGTAACCGCCGGCGGCGAGCGCCTTCTCGTCGAGGACCGTGATCTTCAGCGCGCTGCCGCGCCCGGCCTCCTTCACCGCGGCCTTCGCCAGGTCGGCGAACGCGGCGGGGTAGAGGTCGTTCGGCGCGGCGTTGACCAGGTCCCTGGTGGCGCGCACGGCGTCGGCGACGACCTCGGCGCGGGTCACCGCCGCCTTGACGGCCTTGTCCTTGGCCAGGGGCGTGACGACCTGCACCTGCTCGACGGGCGCCGTCTTCGCGCTGGCCTCCGCGTCGCGGTAACGCGTGTAGGAGTACGCGCCGAGCAGCGCGCCCTCGGTGACGGCAGCGAGGCTGGCCACATCGTCGGCGGGCAGCGCCAGAGCCACGGAGGTCGTTCCAGCGAGCTCGCGGACCGCGGCGCCGGCGGCGCGGCGAGTCGTCTCGGCGTCCGGCGACACCGCCGAGCCGACGCCGGTCAGCACGAGCAGGCTCGCCGCGATGCGGCCGCCGGTGGGGAGCTTGCGCACCTCGTCGACCGCGCCGGTGATGCCCAGCGGGGCGGCGACGGCCGAGATCTCGGCGCGCACCTCCGCGGGCAGCCAGTCGGCGTCCACGAGCCGGGGGCCGTTGTCGCCCTGGGCGACGGCGACGACCAGGGCGTCGACGGAGAGGAGTTCGGGGTTCTTGGAGGTCAGAGTCACTCGAGGCACACCGTGATCGTAGTCCGGATGGCGCGTCGGGGCTTTCGCCTGGCGCACGCGCCGGGGCGGGTGCGCGCGCCGGTACCGTGGGGCCGTGGTCGGCCCCCTCGCACTCGTCCTGATCGGAGCCGCGACCGTCCTCGCGGCATGGGCGGCGTGGTTCGTCGTCCGCGACCGCGCGGTCATCCTGCGCCAGCTCTGGGGCGGCGCCGTCGTCGAGGGCCTGATGGTGCTGCAGGCGGTCATCGCGCTGGTGCTCGTGCTGAACGGCACTGGCTCGCCGGAGCCCGGCACTTTCTGGGGCTACATCGTGGTGCAGTTGATGATCCTGCCGTTCGCCGCGGCGTGGGCGTTCGCGGAGCGCACCCGGTGGAGCTCGGTCGTGCTGCTGGTCGCGTGCCTGACCGCTGTGTTCCTGGAGTACCGGCTGCTGCAGATCTGGATGGCGTGAGATGGGCGTGAGACAGCCCGAGCAGGCCGCCCCCGTGCCGGGGAGCACGTCGTCCGGCCCGGGCCGCGCGCTGGTCGCCGTCTACGGGGTGTTCGCACTGGCGGCCACGGCGCGGGCGGGCTTCCAGATCGCGACCAAGCTGGGGGAGGCCCCGCTGGCCTACCTGCTGTCCGGCGTGTCGGCGGTGGTCTACGTGGTCGCGACCATCGCGTTGGCGAAGGGCTCGCCAACTGCTCGGCGGGTCGCGTGGGCGGCGGTGGTGGTGGAGCTCGTCGGGGTGCTCGCCGTGGGCGCGCTGTCCCTGTGGGACGCGGGCGACTTGCCCGACGAGACTGTGTGGTCGGGCTTCGGGGCCGGGTACGGCTATGTGCCGTTGGTGCTGCCGTTCCTCGGCATCGCGTGGCTGTGGCACACGAGGCCGAGGCGCGCGCCAGCGGCCTGAGCCCGTCCCGAACGTGAGAATCCCCACAGCTGGTCGGTTTTGGCCCGGGCGCCCCTGGGCCACGCGCGCGGCCGCCGCGGACGTCCGCGGCAGAGGCCGGCCGCGCCGCGACGGCGCCCTTGAGCCCAGCCCTCTCTGCGCTGCGCCGGGCGCG
>JAEWEI010000054.1 GCA_023389545.1 Actinomycetes bacterium
TCGTGCTGACCTACGGCGCGAGCCTGCCCGTCATCAAGATGGGCCGGATGGCAGGGCAGTACGCCAAGCCCCGCAGCTCGGACACCGAGACGCGCGGCGACGTGACGCTGCCCGCGTTCCGCGGCGATATCATCAACGGCTTCGACTTCACGGCCGAGGCGCGCCAGCCCGACCCGCAGCGGCTGCTCGAGGCGTACCACACGTCCGCGTCGACGCTGAACCTCATTCGCGCGTTCACGACCGGCGGGTTCGCCTCGCTGCTGCGCGCGCATGAGTGGAACCGCGGGTTCACCGCGAACCCGGCGTACTCGCGTTACGAGGAGATCGCCTCGGAGATCGACCGGGCCATCCGGTTCATGGCGGCCTGCGGCGCCGACTTCGACGCGCTGCGCACCGTGGAGTTCTTCTCGAGCCATGAGGGGCTGCTGCTCGACTACGAGCGGCCGCTGACGCGGATCGACTCGCGTAACGGCCTGCCGTACGACTGCTCGGCCCACTTCCTGTGGATCGGGGAGCGGACCCGTCAGCTCGACGGCGCCCACGTGGACTACTTCTCGCGTGTGCAGAACCCGTTGGGCATCAAGCTGGGCCCGACCACGACGGGCGACGACGCGCTCGCGCTGATCGACAAGCTGAACCCGAACGCCGAGCCCGGCCGCATCACCTTCATCACCCGCATGGGCGCCGGCAAGATCCGCGACACCCTCCCGGCGATCGTCGAGAAGGTCGCGGCCGACGGGCGCCCGGTGACCTGGGTGTGCGACCCGATGCACGGCAACGGCATCACCTCGGCGAGCGGCTACAAGACCCGCCGCTTCTCCGACGTGATGGACGAGGTCGCCGGGTTCTTCGAGGTGCACCGCGCGCTGGGCACCGTGCCCGGCGGTCTGCACATCGAGCTCACGGGCGATGACGTGACCGAGGTGCTGGGCGGTTCGGAGGAGATCGACGACGCGGGGCTCGCCAAGCGGTACGAGACCCTCGTGGACCCGCGCCTCAACCACCAGCAGTCGCTGGAGATGGCGTTCCAGGTCGTGGAGTTGCTCCGCAAGTCTTGAGGGACGGATGTGACGACTGTGGCCGGCCCCCGCACGGGAAGCCGGCCACAGCCACGTCGGTCTTTGGCGACGACCCTCGCCGCGGCTAGACGACCTTGAGGGTGATCGTCGTGCCCTTGGGGGCCTTCTCGCCCTTCGCCACGCTCTGCTCCCGCACGGTGCCGAATAGGCCGCCCAGGATGTTCTCACGGCTGACCTTGAACCCCGCTGCCTCGAGCGTCTCCTTGGCCTTCTCGAACTGCATCCCGAAGACGTCGGGCGCCTCGACGAGCTCGGGCCCCTCCGAGACGGTGAGCGTGACGGTGTCGCCACGATGCCCGGCTGCCCCGCTCTCGGGGCTCTGCGCGATGACGCGCCCCTTCGCCACGGTGTCGGAGAACGCGGGCTGCGTGGCGACGCGCAGGCCGGAGGCCTCGAGCTCGGCGGCGGCCTCGTCTGCGGTGAGCCCGACCACCTGGATGATGTCCAGTGGCGCGGGCCCGTCTGAGATCGTCAGCAGCACCGACGAGCCCCGGCTGACCTGCGACGCGGGCTCCGCCGAGGCCTCGAGCACCATGCCCAGGGGCGCGTCGTCGGAGTAGTGGTCGCCCTCGGCGTACTCGGCGACCAGGTCCGCGGCCTCGAGGGCCGCCGCGGCGTCCGCCTGCATGGCGCCGACGAGGCCCTCGGGGACGACGACGAGGTCGGGGCCGAGCGAGACGGTGAACGACACGGTCCCGTCCTTGCGGACCTTCTCGCCCTCGCCAGGTGACGTCTCGAAGACGGTGTCCAGGGGCGCGTCGTCCGAGAATGCCTCGTGGGGATCGGCGGCCAGCCCGGCATCGTCGAGGATGCCGACGGCCTCGGACGCGGTGGCGCCGAGCAGCCGGGGCACCGTGGTGTAGGCGCCGGGGCCCACGGCGAGATACCACCACGTGCCGACGGCGGCGAGCAGGACGAGGAGGGTCGCGGGCACACCCCAGCGGAGCCAGCGCCGGCGCCCGGGGCCGCCGTCTGCCGGCGACGAGCCCGGACGGACGCCGGCCCCGATCGGCAGCGCGACAGTGCCGCCAGCGGGCATCGGCTCGATGCGCGCGGTCATCGAGTCGTCCGCCGGGACGGCCTCGCCGAGCAGCTCGCCGGTGTCGGCGTGGGTGTCATGGGGGACGCGGGGCGCTGGCGCCACGTCAGCCCGGCGTTCGAGCGTCGCCTCGTCGAGGCTCTCGCGGGTGCGCCGCACGAGCGCGAGCGCGGCTGCCGCGTGCACCGGCCGGTCGTCGGGATCGCGCGCCGCCAGCGCCGTGACCAGCTCGTCGAGCTCGGCGGGCAGCCAGGAGACCTGCTCGGACGGCGCGGGCACATCGGTGTTGACGTGCTGGAACGCGACCTGGATGGGGTTCTCGCCGGTGAACGGCTGACGCCCGGTGAGCATCTCGTACAGGAGGATCCCGCATGCGTAGACGTCAGTCCGGGTGTCGCTCACCCCCCGGGAGATGAGCTCGGGCGCGAGGTAGGCGACGGTGCCGAGGACCGTGCCGGTGGTGGTCGACGTGACCTCCGTGACGGCGCGCGCGAGCCCGAAGTCGGCCACCTTGACGCGCGTGTCCGAGGCGATGAGGACGTTCTCTGGCTTGATGTCCCGATGCACCAGGTCGGCGCGGTGCGCGGCCGCCAGGGCGTCGAGCACCTGCTCGAGCATCCGCAGCGCCGCGCCCACGCTCAGGGAGCCCTGCTCCTCGAGGCGCCCCCGCAGCGTGGACCCGTCGATGTGCTCCATCGTCAGATAGCTCATGTCGCCGTCGACGCCCTGGTCGAGCACCGCCACCAGGCCGGGGTGGGTGAGCCGGGCGGCTGCGCGCGCCTCGCGGCGGAACCGCGCCACGAACGCCGCGCCGCTCGTGCCCTCGGCAAGGTGGGCGTGCATCACCTTCAGCGCGACGTCGCGGTCCAGCCGCCGGTCGATCGCCAGGTACACCGTCGCCATGCCGCCACGGGCGATGCGGGAGACGACCTCGTAACGCCCGTCGACCAGGCGGCCCACGAGCGGATCTGTGACGGTTGCTCCCACGGTCGGAAGTCTACGGTCGCGGGCGCGCGCGAAGCGTCAGGCGCGGCGTCAGCGGAACCGCGCCATGTGCGTCTGGATGTTGGCGACGTAGCGGCGGGTGTCGGCGTACATCCCGTTGCGCTTCACCGAGCTGGCGCCCTGGTAGTAGCCCGCGATGGCCGTCGGCAGGTCGTTCGCGTTCTTCACCAGTGCCCGGAGGATGGCCACGCCGGCCACGACGTTGTCGTTCGGGTCGAGCAGGTTGATCGGGCGGCCCACGAGCTGCGCTGCCCACTCGCCCGAGCTGGGGATGACCTGCATGGTGCCGATCGCGTTGGCGGGCGGGACGGCCGTGTGGTTGAAGCCGGACTCCTGGAAGGCCACGGCGAGCGCGAGCGCGGGGTCCACGCCCATCTCGCGGGCGGTGGCGGCGACCTTCGCCTGCATCTCGGCCTTGGACGGGACGCCGGCGGCCAGCAGCGTGGCCTTGTTGGCGTTGGCGGCGGAGACGACCGAGTCGGCGTACGTGCGCCCGGCGAACGTGTTGCCGACGAGCTGGATGGTGGACGTGGCGGCCGGCGCAGCCGTGCCAGGGATGGAGAGCGTCTGCCCGACGCGGATGAGGGCACGGGAGTCGAGGTTGTTCGCGCTGACGATCGCGGCCACTGTCGTGCCGTAGCGCTTGGCGAGGCTGGACACTGTGTCGCCGGCCGCGACGGTGTGCCCGGCGCCGGTCGGCGCGGCGGTGGGCGCGGC
>JAEWEI010000087.1 GCA_023389545.1 Actinomycetes bacterium
GCTCTCGGACGCGCTGTTCGCGAACCTGTCGGGCGGCGCCAACGAGCCGAGCCTGTTCGGCCTGGCCGCGTGGCGGTGGATGTTCATCGTGGCCGTCATCCCCGCCACGGTGTACGGGGTGCTGGCGATGCGGATCCCCGAGTCGCCGCGCTACCTGGTGGCCGAGGGGCGGCCCGACGAGGCCGTGAAGGTGCTGTCCCGGGTGCTCGGCCCGGATGAGGACCCGCGTGCGCGCGTGCGCGACATCGAGAAGACGATCGAGACCGACAAGGCCCTCGCCGACCAGGCGTCGTTGCGCGGGCCCACGCTGGGCCTGCTGCCCATCGTGTGGGTCGGCATCCTGCTGTCGGTGTTCCAGCAGTTCGTCGGCATCAACGTGATCTTCTACTACTCCACGACGCTGTGGCAGGCCGTCGGCTTCGACGAGTCCGACTCCTTCATCGTCTCCGCCATCACCGCGGTCACCAACGTGGTCGTGACGTTCATCGCCATCGCGCTGATCGACAAGGTGGGCCGCCGACCGATCCTGCTGACCGGGTCCCTGGGCATGGCCGCGATGCTGGGCGTGATGGCACTCGCCTTCACCCAGGCCGTCGGACCGGCGGACGACGTGACGCTGCCGGGCGCCTGGGGCCCAATCGCGCTCGTCGCCGCGAACCTGTTCGTCGTGTTCTTCGGGGCGTCCTGGGGCCCGCTCGTGTGGGTGCTGCTCGGGGAGATGTTCCCGAACCGCATCCGCGCCGTGGCCCTGGGCGTGGCTGCCGCCTGCCAGTGGATCGCCAACTTCCTCATCACCGTGTCGTTCCCGCCGATGCTCGAGGCGTTCGGCGCGACGGGCCCGTACCTCATGTACGCGATCTTCGCCGCGCTGTCCTTCTTCTTCGTGCTCTGGAAGGTGCCGGAGACCAAGGGCGTCGAGCTCGAGGACATGCAGGGCACGACGCGGCAGCGCAAGCCCCGGGCGGCCTGACCACCGCCGCCCGGGAGCCTGGCGCCCTCGCGTCCTAGCCGCGGCCGTCCAGCTCGGCCCCGAGGTCGAGGTCGGCGAGCAGCACGGGCAGCCCGCTGGCCATCGACTGGTTCCCGGCGATGCCCACGGCGGCAGCCCGCACCCCGTCGAGGTAGCCGGCGGCGCGGCCCAACGGGTCGTCCTGCGCGCCGCGGAACACATCCGCGAGCAGGATCGCGTCCCCGCCGCCGTGGCTGCCGCGCCCACGCGGGATCGGGTGCTCGTAGGCCTGGGCCCAGTGCCGCTGCACCAGCAGCCGCTCACCGTGCGGGCGCGGCCCCTCGTCGACCACGTCAGGGGTGGCGCTCGGGTCCAGCACCGCGTTGCCGTCCGCGTCGGGCTGCACGGCGCCGCGCTCGACGACCTCCAGCTCGGCGCGGCCGGCGGTGCCGTTGACGGTCACGCGGTACCCCTCCCACGGGCTGTGCGCGTTGAGCGAGTAGGTGAGGGTGGCGCCCCGCCGGTAGTCGACCAGCACCGACATGTTGTCCTCGATGGTGATGCCGGGGCCGAACACGTCCTGGTCGCGCAGGTAGCCGTCGTGCTCCTCGGCATCCAGGTACAGGGCCGCGAGCCGGGCGTCGGCGCGCAGGTCCAGCGCGAATGGGTCCCCTGCGGCGCCGGTGCCGCGCGTGGGCCGGGGGCCGAGCGACCGGGCGCGGGCGTTCTCGTCGCCGTAGAAGCGCAGGCCGCCGGAGGCGAACACCCGGGTGGGGACGTCGTCGAGCCACCAGTTCACCAGGTCGAAATGGTGGCTGGACTTGTGCACCAGCAGCCCGCCGGACTTCGACTTGTCGCGGTGCCAGCGGCGGAAGTAGTCGGCGCCGTGCACGGTGTCGAGGGCCCATTCGAAGTGCACGCTCGTGACGTCGCCGATGACGCCGGTGGCGATGACCTCGCGCAGCGCGGAGTTCCGCGGCGAGTAGCGGTAGTTGAACGTCATCACGACGTCGCGGCCGCTGCGCGCCACCGCGTCGGTGATGCGGCGGCAGCCCGCGGCGTCGATGGTGAGCGGCTTCTCGAGCACCACGTCGGCGCCGGCGTCCAGGGCACGGGAGACCACGTCGGCGTGGGTGTGGTCGGGGGTGGCGACGACGACCCGCTCGACCTGCTGCTCGGCGATCATCTGCTCGAGCGCGTCGGGCTGGTAGCGGGGCAGCTGGGCGCCGACATGCGCGTCGTAGTAGGCGGCGCGGGCGGGGTTGGGCTCGCACCAGGCCACGAGCTCGGCGACCTCGGCGTGCTCGCCGACGATCGCGTCGATGTACATCTGCGCGCGGTGCCCTGCGCCGACGACGGCGTGGCGGCGGCGGCCCGCGGGCGCGGTGGCGGGGGTGCGTGTCTCGGTGGGGGCTGGCGCGGGCGACGTCGACGTCATGGTGTCCTCAGCGTTCTCTCGGCGCACGGCGCCGACTCGTGGGAAAGCGCGTTCCGTAGCGCCACCCTAGTCCGCGCAGGCGACGGCCTCTAGGCTCTACAACGTTGAAACAGTCGGCGAGGACGCCGACGCGCACCTCAGGAGATCCCTCATGCCCCACCCGCGCGCCCAGGTCGTGCTCCACCCCGACTTCCAAGTCGGCCAGATCGACCGCCGCCTGTTCGGATCCTTCGTCGAGCACCTCGGCCGGGCCGTCTACACCGGCATCTACGAGCCCGGCCACGCCACCGCCGACGAGCACGGGTTCCGGCGCGACGTCGCCGACCTCACCCGCGAGCTCGGCGTCAGCGTGGTGCGCTACCCCGGCGGGAACTTCGTCTCCAACTACGTGTGGGAGGACGGCGTCGGCCCCCGCGCCGAGCGCAAGCCGTTCATCGACCTGGCCTGGCGCACCATCGAGCCCAACGACATCGGCACCGACGAGTTCCTCCAGTGGGCCGAGCGCGAGGGCATCGAGCCGATGATGGCCGTCAACCTCGGCACCCGCGGCGTCGCCGCAGCCGCCGCGCTCGTCGAGTACTGCAACGGCGAGGCCGGCAGCCGCTGGGCCGACCTGCGGATCGCGAACGGCCGCGAGAAGCCCTACGGCGTGCGGCTGTGGTGCCTGGGCAACGAGATGGACGGCCCGTGGCAGATCGGCCACAAGGACGCCGAGTCCTACGGCCGGCTCGCCGCCGAGGCGGGGAAGGCGATGAAGCTCGTGGACCCGAGCATCGAGCTCGTGGTGTGCGGCTCCTCGTCCATGCAGATGGACACGTTCGGCTCCTGGGAGCGGACAGTCCTGGAGCACACGTACGACATCGTCGACCACCTCTCCATGCACGCGTACTACGAGGAGCTCGACGGCGACCGCGCCAGCTTCCTCGCCTCCGGCACCGCGATGGACCGCTTCATCCGCCGGGTCGTCGCGTCGGCCGACGCCGTCGGGGCCGAACGCCGCTCCGACAAGCAGATCACCATCTCGTTCGACGAGTGGAACGTCTGGTACCTGGTCAGCCGGTTCCCCGGCGAGAAGAACCTGCCGTTGCAGCGCGACGCCCCGCGCATCATCGAGGACGTCTACTCCGGGCTCGACGCCGTGGTGGTCGGGGACCTGCTGGTCACGCTGCTCAACCACGCCGACCGGGTGCCCGTCGCGTGCCTCGCCCAGCTCGTCAACGTCATCGCCCCGATCATGACCGAGCCCGGCGGCGAGGCCTGGCGGCAGCCCACCTTCCACCCCTTCGCCGAGACCGCCCGGCTCGCCCGTGGCGCCGCGCTCGACCTGCGCGTCACCTCCCCCACCACCACGACCCGGCAGCACGGCGAGACCCCCCTCGTGACGGCCGCCGCCACCTGGGACGAGCGCGCGCACGGTGACGGCGCCCTGGCGCTGTTCATGGTCAACCGCTCCGCCGAGCCGGTCGAGGTGGACCTCGCGCACGTGGGGCTCGCCGTCACGCTGACCGGCGGCGTCCAGCTCGTCGCCGACCACGAGCCGGCCGTCGCGGGCCCCGAGCACGCCGCCCGCGTCGCGGAGCGCTGCCTGTCCACGCTGCCGGCGCCCGGCGAGGCCACGGGCACGGAGGTCACGGGGGTCACGACGCTGACCCTCGCGCCGGAGTCATGGACCGCGTTCCACGGGACCGCCCGAAGGAGCTGACCGTCCCAGCCGCTCGGGGCGCCGCCTGCGGCAGACTCGTGCCTATGTCCCGCCCCATGTCCCGCACCGACGAGGTCGTCGACGGCATCAAGAAGATGATCCTCGACGGCCGGCTGCACCCCGGTGACCGGCTCCCCGTGGAGAAGGAGCTCGCCACCGAGCTCGGCGTGTCACGGGGTTCGCTGCGGGAAGGGGTGCGCGCGCTGTCGATCCTGGGGGTGCTCGACACCCGGCAGGGTGACGGCACCTACGTGACGAGCCTCGACCCCGAGCGGCTGCTCGCCCCAATGGGCTTCGTCGTCGACCTGCACGGGCAGAGCGGCGCGGAGTCCTTCCACGCCGTCCGGCGGCTGCTCGAGACCGAGGCCGCCGGGCTCGCGGCCCGGAGCATCGACGCCGCCGGGCTCGCGGAGGCGCGCGCGATCCTCGACAGCGCGACCGCCGCGCTCGAGGAGCAGCCGCTCGACCACGAGCGGCTGCTGGAGATGGACATCGCCTTCCACCGCGTCATCGCGGCCGCCGCGGGCAACCCCGTGCTGGCCGCGCTCGTGGAGTCGCTCGCGAGCCGCACCGTGCGGGCCCGGCTCTGGCGCAGCCAGGCCGATGACGACGTCGCCCGGCGCACCCACGACGAGCATGAGCAGGTGCTCGCCGCACTGGCCGCCGGGGACCCGGACCGGGCCCGGCTGCGGATGGGCGTGCACCTGCTCGGCGTCGAGGACTTCGTGCACGGCTCAGAGCAGGACTGACCTGCCGTCACGCACGGCCCTACCGCACAGCCTCTACCGCACACCTCCTACCGCACGGCAAGGATGTCACCGAGGGTGGCCGGGGTCACCACGGCCGGCTCCCCGGGCCGCAGGCCGAGCGACGCGCGCTGGGACCCGCAGCGCACCACCACCGGCGCCACGTCGAGCTCGTCAGCCCGGTCATCGGGCTCGAACAGCTCGTCGCCCTCCCGCGGGGCGGGTTCGGCGTCCGCCGTCAGGGTGGCCTCCACCAGCTCGCCCTCAGCCCACGTGACGTCCACAGTGATCCCGCCGCGCACCCGCAGGCCCCGCGCCGAGCCCTCGCGCCAGCCCGGCGGCAACGCCGGCAGCAGATGCACCTCGCGCACCCCGTCGAGCACGCGGTGCCCCTGCACCAACAGCTCGACGACTCCCGCGGTGAAGCCGAGGTTGCCGTCGACCTGGAACGGCGGGTGGGCGCTGAACAGGTTCCGGTAGACCCCCGCGCCGGCGCCCGCGGGAGCCAGCAGCGCGTGCACCAGCTCCTCCGCGCCGGCGCCGTCATGCAGCCGGGCCCGCAGCGCGAGGCGCCACGCCAGCGCCCAACCGGTGGAACGGGGACCGCGGGCGTCGAGGGTCGCGGCTGCCGCCTTGGCCAGCTCAGGGGTGGTGTCCGGGTGCACCCAGCCGCCGGGGAACACCCCGATCAGATGCGAGGTGTGACGGTGCTCGGGCTCAGCGTCGGCGAGGTCCTGCGACCACTCGGCCAGGCGCCCGTCGGGCAGCGCCCGCTCGCCCGGCAGCCGGCGCAGCGCCGCATCGACCTCGGCGCGCCACGCGGCCACGTCGACGGGCTGGTCGGTGTCCGGGTCGACATGCTCGACGCAGTCCTCCAGCGCGTCGAGCGAGGCCAGCGTGCGCTCGAGCACGCCGCGCACCAGCGCCAGGTCGGAGGTCGTCGACGTCGACACCGCCGCCGGGGCGCCGTCATCCGCCACGAAGTGGTTCTCCGGGCTGGTCGCGGGCGAGGTGCCCAGGGAGCCGTCGGGCTGCTCGACGAGCCAGTCCAGGCAGAACCGCGCGGCGCCGTGCAGCAGCGGCCACGCGCGCCCCAGGGCCGCCGTGTCGCCGGTGAACTCGTAGTGGTCCCACACGTGCTGTGCGAGCCAGGCGCCGCCCAACGGCCACGCCGTCCACGACGGGTCGCCGTCACCCTCGCCGGCGGGCAGGGTGAACGCCCAGGCGTCGGAGTTGTGGTGCGCCGTCCAACCGCGCGCCCCGTACAACTCGCGGGCGGTCGCCGCGCCGGACGCCGCCACACCGGGCAGCCAGCCCAGCAAGGGCTCGACGCACTCGGCCAGGTTGGCGGGCCCCGCGGGCCAGTACGCCATCTCCAGGTTGATGTTGGTGGTGTACGCCGAGCTCCACGCCGGGCGCAGGTCCTCGTTCCAGATGCCCTGCAAGGTCAGCGGCATCGTCCCCGGCCGGGAGCCCGCGATCATCAGGTAGCGCCCGTACTGGAACAGCAGCGCCGCCAGCGCCGGGTCGCCGCCCATCACCGCATGCCGCGCCACCCGCGAGTCGGTGGTCAGCGCGTCGTGGCCGGGGTTGCCACCGAGGTCCAGCGCGACCCTGTCGAACAATGCCGCGTGGTCCGCGACGTGATCGGCGCGCAGACGCTCCACGGGCTGCTCGGCCGCCGCCGCGACAGTGCCCCGCGCGCGCCGCAGCAACTTGCCGACGTCGCCGTGCGGGGGCCGCATCGCGCCCGCGTAGTCGCTCACCGACGTGAGCAGCACCGTCACCTCCCGGGCGCCGTGCACGGTCAGCCCGTCGTCCCGCACCCGCAGGGCGCCGTCGGTGACCACGCGCATCACCACGGCCACAGTGATCGAGGCGCCCGGGGAGTCGTCGTAGACCACCGGCGCCGCGGCGTCCTCATGCGGCGGGTACACGTGAGAGGGCATCCGCACCGTGCCCGCCCACAGGTCCACGTCGCCCGGCGCGAGCTGCACCGGATGCGGGGACGTGACCCGCACCAGCAGGTCGAGGGGCGCCTCCGAGGTGCGGTGCACCACCAGCACCCCGGCGGGCGCGCTGACGAATGCCTCCTGCTCGGTCCGCTCCCCCACCTCGCCGAACCGGTGCCCGGCCACTGCCTCGCCCAGGTCCAGCCAGCGCCGGTACCCCGGCGGCACCTCGTCCTCCGCACGGCCCGGCTGCTCCACCACCAAGTCGACCAGCGGCTGGTACGCCTGCGTGTGCCCGTGCTGCAGCCGCTGCACCAGGCGCTCGGCGCGCCGCACATCCCCGTCGGCGAGTGCCTTCCGCGCGGCCCGCACCACCTCCGGGCCCTCCCCGGGCGCCAACAGCGGGCGCCCGGACGCGGTGGCCGGGGAGCCCGACCAGCACGTGTCGTCGTTCACCTGGAACCGGTCGCGGCGGACCCCGCCGAAGCACATCGCCCCCAGGCGCCCGTTGCCCAGCGGCAACGCGTCAGTCCACAAGTCCGCAGGTCGGTCGTCGTGCAGGCGCACTGGTCCTCCTCGCTCGGACCGCGCACACGGCCCGCCTCACCGCGCGGCGCCGGCGGCCACCGGCGCCGTCCCCCCGTCGAGCTGTCGACACTGAGCAGCATCCCACCCGAAAAGTCCGATCTTCGCAGGTGGCGGGCCGGGCGTCCTGCCGAATGGCGCCCGACTTCCGGCCGCGCCCGGCCCCGGACGCGACTCGACCCGGGACCGACATGCGGTCCCGGGTCGAGAGGTCGTGCTGTGCGGCTCTGGGGTCAGGCCTGCTTGGGCAGCGGGCCCGTCCCGGCGTCAGCCGAGCCGGTCACCGGCGGGGCCGGCGGCAGGTCGGTGCCGGAGCCCGGCGTCCCGACGGCGCCCACGTGAGCGGGCTCCTTGGGCGACGAGTCGTTCGGCACGCCCTTGAACGTGAACTCCCCGAGGATGCCCTCGCCCTCGGCGTCCACGATCACCTTCTGACCGGAGGAGATCTCCCCGAAGAGGATCTTCTCGGACAGCTGGTCCTCGATGTCGCGCTGGATGGCGCGACGCAGCGGACGGGCGCCGAGCACCGGGTCATAGCCCTTCTCCGAGAGGAGCTTCTTCGCGGCGTCGGTGATCTCGATCGACATGTCCTTGTCCCGCATACGGGCGTCGAGCTTGGCGATCATCAGGTCGACGATCGCGAAGATCTCCGGCTGCGACAGCTGCGGGAACACCACGACGTCGTCCACACGGTTGAGGAACTCCGGGCGGAAGTGCTGCTTCAGCTCGTCGTTGACCTTCGCCTTCATCCGGTCGTAGGACGTCGACAGGTCGCCACCAGCCTGGAAGCCGGTCTGCAGGCCCTTCGCGATGTCCCGCGTGCCGAGGTTCGTGGTCATGATGATCACGGTGTTCTTGAAGTCCACGACACGGCCCTGCGAGTCGGTCAGGCGACCGTCCTCGAGGATCTGCAGGAGCGAGTTGAAGATGTCCGCGTGGGCCTTCTCCACCTCGTCGAACAGGACGACCGAGAACGGCTTGCGCCGCACCTTCTCGGTGAGCTGGCCACCCTCGTCGTACCCGACGTAGCCGGGGGGCGAGCCGAACAGCCGCGAGACGGTGTGCTTCTCGGAGAACTCCGACATGTCGAGCTGGATGAGCGCGTCCTCGTCCCCGAAGAGGAACTCGGCGA
>JAEWEI010000246.1 GCA_023389545.1 Actinomycetes bacterium
GCGATGTGGTCGGGCTCGATCAGCGACCTCAAGGTCGCGCACGGGGTCATCACCGATTCGGCGGTCAGGCGTGCCTGCAGCTCCGGAACGTCTTGACGCCTACGTCGCGCATGGAATACGAGGTGGCCGATCTCGCTGCGCAGCATTCTGCCATCCACGGATCCAGTCCTGATGAATGGGACAAGTCACTGCTCGAGAGTGTCCAGGTCCAGGGTGCCCTCCAGGGGATTCTGGATGACCTGCCTGGGTAGAGGCTCAGGAATGGGACTGGCGATCGATCAGGGCTGTCGCGCAGCGGGAAGGAGCGGTCTGGGCTCGCCAATTCCCGTGACGCCCGCTCCGCTTTCACGGCCGGTTCCTCACGACTAGACAATCCGAGCTGGCAGCTAGGGTGCGCGCGATTGGAATCGGGAGGTAATCATCATCAGGAAGCATCCGGTGGGCCCGGTCGAGGGTATCGCCCGCCGGATTGAGGATGGAGGAGTCGTCGACTCCTGCGCGTGGTGAAGCGATTGGTGCGCGGCGAATCACAATAGGTCTCGCGCTCGTCGGCCGGGGCGACCTACACCTACCCAGCAGCGGGACCGCGCGTCCGCACGCCGTGTCATCGGTGCAACAGACCGGAGCCGGCGGCTCCAAGACGAGCTCGTACTCCTACGACGTCAACGGCAACACCATCGCCCGCAACATCGCGGGCCAGGCCGGGCAATCGCTCATCTGGGACGCCGAGGGCAAACTGCAGTCCCTCGCCCAGGCGGGGGCGCCCACAGCATCGTTCGTCTACACCGCGGAGGGTGAGCGGCTCGTCCGACGTCAGGGCGGCACCACCACGGTGTACCTGCCCGGGGGTGAGGAGCTCACGCTCACCACAGCCACCGGGGCCGTCAAGGCCACGCGCTACTACACGTTCAACGGTCAGAACGTCGCCGTGCGCACCGGGAACACGAACGCGAGTGTCTCCAGCCTGGTCTCCGACCCGCACGCCACCGCCGAACTCGCTATCGCCAACACCACGAATCTGGTGACTCAACGGCGCATGGACCCCTACGGCACGCCACGCGGCACTGCCTCGCTATGGCCGAGCGATCGCGGGTTCCTCAACAAGCCAGTCGATTCGAGCGGCCTGACGCAAGTTGCCGCCAGGTACTACGACGCCTCGATAGGCCGGTTCATCTCGGTCGATCCCGTCATGGCGCTGGGCATACCCCAACAATGGGCCGCCTACTCCTATGCGGACAACAACCCCATCAGCAAGGCGGACCTCACCGGAATGCTGTGGGACTGGGCCAAGAAGACGGCCAAGTCCGCCTGGAAGTCCACCAGCAAGTTCGCCACGAAGTACCAAGGTGAGATCGTCGGCACGCTCGTCGGGGTCGTGGTCACATCCGGTCGCCTAGCCATCACCGCTGGCGCCGGGAGCATCGGCTGCATGGCGCTCGGAGGCGCTGCCGCAGGAGCCGCGACGAACCCCTGGAAGTCCAAGGTCCAGAAGGTCCAACCCTTTGGGTGGCGCAGCCTCCTCATGGACACCGGAGTCGGGGCACTGGGTGGAGCCGTCGGTGGAGCGGCAGGAAAGGCGCTGGCGCCCATCGCTGGCAAGGCACTCGCCAAGGCCTCCGCGGCTGGCAAGGCGGCCCTCGGCAAGGCGGGAACTGCCATCAAGTCGGGTGTCAACGCCATCAAGGGCGGAAAGGCTGCGTCGACCGCAGCGCGAGCCTGCAGCTTTAGCGCCCCGACGCTCGTCCTCATGGGCGACGGGTCCACGCGGCCCATCTCCCAGATCGCCGTCGGCGACGAAGTCACCGCCACCGACCCCGAGACGGGCGAGCAGGCCGCCAAGAAGGTGCTCCAGTTGTTCGTCCACACTGACGACCTGGTTGACCTGGAGATCGAGGGCGAGGTCATCGAGACCACTGAGGATCACCCTTTCTGGAATGCCACCGACGGGGGATTCCAGCGCGTTGACGAACTGGGCGCAGGGGATGGGGTACTCGCATCCGACGGGACAGTCTTCACCCTCCGTGCCGTTAGCCAAAGCGTGGGCGGGGCGGCGGCCGCCGCCTACAACTTCAAGGTCGATGGCATCCACACGTACCATGTTGGTGAACGCGGCATCCTCGTTCACAATACTTGCGCCTTGCCCCAGCCCGCGCCCTCAGTCCCGAGGGAGTCTCGAGAGGTTGTCGCGAGTATCCGAGAGACGGGGGTCATCTGGCAGAGCGGCATCCGAGGGCCAAGTGTTCCGAAGGTGTTCAATAATCTCGACGGGGCGCTGCCATCGATCGATTCGAGGGGCGTTGCAGTCTTTTATCGCGAATGGGGTACGGTCCCATCCGCAATGAAAAACGGTGGGGAGCGGATAGTGACAAGTTCAACTGGGCGGGCTTACTATTCACCCGACCACTATAAGACCTTCGTGGAAGTCCCATGATAGCCTCGTTCGAGCCCTTTGTCTCCAAGGAATCGCCCTGGGTTCATTTCGTGAGCATGGATCGCGATTTGGAGTCTGCGATCGAGTTCGTCAGGAATTCCGGCGGAGCCGTCATTGAGTTGGACGGATCGCGCATGCGAGATGTCGAGCGGCTGTTCAGCGAATATGCCGCAGCCTTCAATTTTCCCGATTACTTCGGGCGAAACTGGGATGCGTTCCATGAGTGCCTGGTGACACTTGAGGCGAAGCCATCGCCATCCTATTTGTCGATCGTTCATGCAGCGTCCGAACTCCTGAGTGAAGAGTCGAGCAAGATCCCAAATTACCTCCGACTGATGGAATCTATCGGCAAAAGTTGGGCGCACGCCTTCGCGTTGGGGTCCGAATGGGGTGGGGGGGAGGTGGCTTTCAATACCGCGCTTGTCGCACCTGGTTTTGTTATTCCTGACCCGCGGTGAGTCTGGGCCTTTGTGCTCAACAAGTATATTCGCCCATGTCGGACCATAGGTATGGGTTCATTGCACTGTCGACGCGCCGCGAGTGGCCGCGATCAAGCTCGGCGCCTCAGCCTTCGCCCGCCCGCTGGTCCGCCGTCCCAGCCGTTGCCCGATCCACGGCGCGAGCTTGGTCAGCGCGTAGTTGATGACGATGAAGATCAGGGCGGCGACGGCCAGCGCCTGGAGGATGTTCCCGTTGGCGCTGCCGAGCTGCCGGGCCTCTTGGAGCAGTTCGCGGTAGGTGATGATGTAGCCGAGCGCTGTGTCTTTGAGGA
>JAEWEI010000188.1 GCA_023389545.1 Actinomycetes bacterium
GCCGATCGTCATGAAAGCGTTATCAGGCTGTGATGGCACAGGCTTGCCAACATTTCTGATCAACGCTTTCATGGGAGCGCGTCGCACCGCAGCGACCACTCGACGATGAGGAGCTCGGCCCTGATGAACCGGACCATCCTGCACTGGGGAACTGGCGCCGTCCGCGCTGTGCTCGTCTGCGATGACGATGCGCCGGTGCGCCTCGCCGCCCTGCAGGCAGGCCCCTCCCAGAGCGCCGAGCCCGCGCTCGTCCCGGCACAGCCGCTCGTGGAGGTCCTCGCCCTCGGCCACGGCCACGCGCGCGCCAACCTGCGCCACACCGCCTCCGCGATCGGCGACCGCCTGCGCTACGCCAGCCACGCCACGCACGACGCGGCGGGCTGGCGCCAGCTGGTCGTCGAGCAGGTCGACCCGGCCACCGGCCTGCGCGTGCGCTCCACGCTGCGCGCCGCCGAGGGCGTCGCCGCGATCCAGGCCTGGACCGAGGTCGTCAACGAGGGCCCGCAGTCGCTCACGCTGCTCGCCGTCACGTCCTTCGCCACCGGCGCGTTCAGCGCGGACGGCGACCGCATCGACGACGTGGACCTGCACACCGGCTACGGCGACTGGCTCGGCGAGAGCCGCTGGGAGCGGGTGCCCGTGCGCAGCCAGCGCGGACTCGTGCAGATGGGCCTGCCCTCCCACCAGGAGCAGGACGCGCGTGGCGCGCTCGCCGTCACCAGCCGCAGCACCTGGTCGTCCGGCGAGCGGATGCCCACTGGAGTGCTCGAGAACCGCGCCACCGGCTCCGCGTGGGCCTGGCAGGTCGAGCACAACGGCGCCTGGCACGCCGAGCTCGGCGAGCGCCTGCGCGGCCGCGACGGCGAGCTGGCGCTCGTGCTCATGGGCCCCTGCGACACCGAGCACCACTGGAACCAGCCCATCGCGCCGGGGGAGTCGTTCACCACCGTGCCCGTGTCGGTGGCCGTCGGCGACGGCTGGCAGGGCGCCCTGCAGGCGCTCACCGGGCACCGCCGCGCACTGCGCGCCGAGCGCCCCCAGCCCGAGGGCCTGCCGGTCGTCTTCAACGACTACATGAACACCCTCATGGGCGACCCGACCACCGCCAAGCTGCTGCCGCTGATCGACGCGGCCGCCGCGGCGGGCGCCGAGTACTTCTGCGTCGACGCGGGCTGGTACGACGACTCGCTCGCCGACTGGTGGGACAGCGTCGGCGAGTGGGAGCCGTCCACTGTGCGATTCCCCGACGGCGGCCTGGCCGCGGTGCTGGACCACATCCGCGCGGCGGGCATGGCGCCCGGCCTGTGGCTCGAGCCCGAGGTCATCGGCGTGCGCAGCCCGATGGCGCAGAAGCTGCCCGAATCGGCGTTCCTCCAGCGCGAGGGGCACCGGGTCGTGGAGCACGGCCGCTTCCACCTGGACCTGCGCAGCCCCGAGGCCCGCGCCCACCTGGACCGCGTGGTCGACACCCTGGTGCTGGACCTGGGCGTGCAGTACTTCAAGCTCGACTACAACATCACCGCGGGCCCGGGCACCGACCTCGACGCCCCCAGCCTCGGCGCGGGGCTGCTCGCCCACAACCGCGCGCACCTGGCGTGGCTCGAGGGCGTGCTCGAGCGGCACCCCGGCCTGGTCATCGAGAACTGCGCGTCCGGCGCCCAGCGCATGGACTACGCGATGCTCACCCGGCTGCACCTGCAGTCCACCTCGGACCAGCAGGAGCCCCTGCTGTACCCGCCCGTGGCCGCCGCGGCTCCCGCGTCGCTGCTGCCCGAGCAGGCCGGCAACTGGGCCTACCCGCAGCCCGACATGAGCGACGAGGAGATCTGCTTCACGCTCGCCACCGGCATGCTCGGCCGCCTCTACCTCTCCGGCCGGCTCGACCTCATGACGCCGGAGCAGCTCGCCACCGTGCGGCAGGCCGTGCGGACCCACCAGGGGATTCGCGAGGACCTGGCCCGTGCGCTGCCCGTGTGGCCACTCGGCCTCCCGGCATGGGATGCCCCCGAGGTCGCCCTGGGACTGGCCACTGACGACACGACGTACCTGACCGTCTGGGCTCGCGGTGACGAGGCGGGGGAGATCGACCTCCCGCTGGCGCACCTGGCGGGCCAGGACCTCGAGGTCGAGGCGTTGTTCCCCTCCACCAGTGGCTGGACGACGCGCTGGTCGCGCGCGGACGGCGTGCTGCACGTGACGCCCAGCGCCACACCGACCGCGCGGGTGCTGCGCATCCGCCCACAGTCCTGACCTGCGCCGATCCCCCTCGCCGGGGGCGGCGCAGGCAGACAACGCACACAGATACGGCTGACATCCTCCGGGACGTCGACCCAGTTCAAGGAGCTTCAATGAAGAGGTTGTTGATGACCACCGCCACGCTGGCAGCAGCGGGGCTCCTGGTGGCAGGGTGCAGCGACCCCGGCGCCGGGGGCGGCACGGCGGACACGGGCGACGTCACCTGGCCGGAGGCCACCGCCTCGCTCGAGGGCGTGGAGCTCAGGCTCTGGGCCGCCCAGGCGAGCAACGCGATCCCCGAGGGCGTCGTCGCGGCGTTCGAGGACGCCACCGGCGCGAAGGTCGAGATCGTCACGATCCCGGACCCGTACGAGAACGGCATCCAGACCAAGGTCGCCACCGGCGACAAGCCCGACCTGGCGTTCTGGCAGCCGACCTCCTCGATGCTCACGGCCCTCAACGCCGCGAACAACCTCCAGGTGCTCGACGACGCGCCGTGGATCGAGGACATGGACCCGGACCTGCAGGACCTCACGGGCATCCTCAACGGCACGCGTTACGCGGCGCTGGTCACGAGCCCCAGCGTGCAGGGCGTCTACTACAACAAGAAGGTCTTCGCCGACGCCGGCATCACCGAGCTGCCGACCAGCTTCGAGGACATGGTCGCCAAGGCGCGCCTCATCCAGGACACCACAGGGGTGACGCCGTTCTTCGAGCAGGGCAACAACGGCTGGTCGACGCAGTGGTGGCCGCAGGTGCTGCTCGCCGACGCCGCGGCTGAGGGCTTCTACGACGACCTGAACGCCAACAAGGCCTCGTTCGCCGACGACGTGGTGGTCGAGGCGATCACCACGTTCAAGGACCTGATCGACGAGGGCCTGTTCAACAAGGACATCGTCACCGCCACGTTCGAGGACCAGGGCGACGCGCTGCTCAGCGGCGAGGCCGCGATGGCCGTGCAGATCAACGCGCTGTTCGGCCAGCTCCAGGCGAAGGCCGACACCGCCACGCTGAACGAGACGATCGGCTACTTCCCGATCTCGCCCTCGGGCAACGTCGCCACCTCGCACCCCGACCAGTCCAACGCGCTCGTCGCGTTCGAGACCGGCGACGCCGCCCGTGAGGCCGCCGCGCGCCAGTTCCTCACGTTCTGGATGACGGAGTACTACCCGACGTTCGTCGAGGAGCAGAACACCGTCTCCCTGATGACGGGCGTCGAGTCGCCCTCGTCGGTGCCGCAGGCGCTGCTCGACGTGCACGCGTCGCTGTCTGACTCGGTGGGCTCGATGCAGGCGCAGGCCGTGGCGAACCCCGACCTGTTCATGAACGTCGTGGACGTCATCAACAACGTCAAGACCCCGCAGCAGGCGGCGGAGGCCACCCAGCAGCAGTTCGTGGAGCTGGCCAAGGCCTCCGGCATCGACGGCTTCTGACCCACACAGACAATCCGCGGGATGGGGCCGGGCGCGCGTCCGGCCCCATCCCACCGGGGTGAGGACATCACGACATGG
>JAEWEI010000245.1 GCA_023389545.1 Actinomycetes bacterium
GGCGCCGGCAAGACCACGCTGGTGAACCTGCTCATGCGGTTCTACGAGGTGGACTCCGGGCGCATCACCCTCGACGGCGTGGACACCGCCGCCATGACCAGGGACGACCTGCGCTCGCAGATCGGCATGGTGCTGCAGGACACGTGGCTGATCAGCGGCTCCATCGCGGAGAACATCGCCTACGCCGCCGACGAGATCACCCGCGAGCACCTCATCGAGGCCGCGCGGACCACGCACGTCGACCACTTTGTGCGGACCCTCGCCGAGGGTTACGACACGGTGATCGACGACGAGGGGTCGAACGTCAGCGCGGGGGAGAAGCAGCTGCTCACCATCGCCCGCGCGTTCGTCGCCGACCCCGCGATCCTGGTGCTCGACGAGGCGACGTCCTCGGTGGACACCCGCACCGAGGTGCTCGTGCAGCAGGCGATGAACGCGCTGCGCGCGGGGCGGACGTCCTTCGTCATCGCGCACCGGCTGTCCACGATCCGCGACGCGGACGTCATCCTCGTCATGGAGCACGGGTCGATCGTCGAGCAAGGCACCCATGAGGAGCTGCTCGCGGCCGACGGCGCCTACGCGCGGCTGTACGCGTCGCAGTTCGCGGACGCGGCCACGGCGCTCGACTAGCCCGGAGCGACCAGGCCGACGCGCCCCGGTCCGGACGGTGGTCCGGGCCTGGTCGCCGGGCGCGGGATGATGGTCGACGTGCCAGCGCCCGAGATCATCCCCCTCACCGACCCCGCCGACGAGCGCCTCGCCGACTACGTCTCGCTGACCGACGTCGCCCTGCGCTCCAAGCACGAGCCCGCGAAGGGCCTGTACATCGCGGAGAGCTCCACGGTGCTGCGCCGCGCGATCGACGCCGGGCACCGGCCCCGGTCGGTGCTGGTGTCACCGCGCTGGCTGCCCGACCTGGAGGAGATGCTCGCCGGCCTGCCCGACGATGGCATGCGCGTGCCCGTCTACGTCGCCGAGCCCGACGTGCTCGAGGCCATCACCGGCTTCCACGTGCACCGCGGGGCGCTCGCGGCGATGCGCCGGCCTGTGCTGCCGTCCGTGGAGGACGTGCTGCGCGGGGCGCGCGGCGGCACCGGGGCTCGGCGGGTGGCCGTGCTCGAGGACATCGTGGACCACACCAACGTCGGCGCCGCGTTCCGTTCGGCCGCGGCGCTGGGTGTCGACGCGGTGCTGGTCACGCCGCGCTGCGCCGACCCGCTCTACCGGCGCTCCGTGCGCGTGTCGATGGGCACCGTGTTCCAGGTGCCGTGGACCCGCATCGACGAGTGGCCCGCCGGGATGGAGACGCTGCGCGACGCCGGTTTCGTCACCGCGGCCCTCGCGCTCTCCGACGACTCGATCAGCCTCGACGCGCTCGAGCGCGACCTGCCGGAGCGGCTCGCGCTGATCCTCGGCGCCGAGGGGCACGGGCTGAAGGCGACGACTGTCGCGGCAGCCGACCTGACGGTGCGCATCCCGATGGCGGGAGGCGTCGACTCGCTGAACGTCGCCGCAGCGGCGGCCGTCGCGTTCTGGGCCACCCGCGCCACGAACTGACACCCCGCGGACGTTGAGCGGCCTAGGCTCGCGGACGTGACGGCCATCATCCGGTCCGCCGACGATGCGGACCTACAGGGCCTGCTGGCGCTCTATGGCGAGCTGAACCCTGACGACTCGGCATTGCCTGACGCTCGCGCGCAGGAGGTGTGGGCGGCGATCCGCGGCCAGCGGGGCCGGACGATCCTGGTCGCCGTCGTCGGCGACGCACTGGCAGGCAGCGCCGACTGCGTGGCCCTGCCGAACCTCACCCGTGGTGGGCGGTCGATCATGTTCGTGGAGAACGTGATCGTCGCGAGGGAGCACCGTCGGCTCGGCGTCGGGCGGCTGCTGCTGGACGCGGCCCAGTCGCTCGCAGAGTCGAGCGGCTGCTACAAGATCCAACTCTTGGCGGCTGACAGCCGCGAGGCGCACGACTTCTACGCGGCATGCGGATATCGGCCGCTGGCGCAGGGATTCCGGCGCTACCTCGACGATCGGACGGCCATCGGCTCGGCTAGCGACGGAGTGTGGACCGAGATCAGCCAGCCTTCCGTTGGCGATGCCCTTACGGAAGGATGTGGTGCTAGCCTTCCGTAAGGGCGCGAGATAGGGAAGGTTATGAGTCGAGAGCTCGTCACCCCTGGGTGGCCGCCACTCGGAGTCGAGCGTCGCGAGTGGACCTCGCGCATCGACCCCGGGCGACTCGACGTCTGGGAGCGCATCCGGATCGCCCGACCCTACGAGGCGAGCGTCCCGGCGTTCATCGCGCCCCTCGAGGTGCGGCTGGAGCCCGAGACGGCCGCGATCGTGGCCTCGGCGAGCGCCGAGGTGGTGCGGTTCGACGCCGAGATGGCCGCCATGCCAGTCCCCATGCCCGCCATCCTGCTGCGCAGCGAGTCAGCGTCCAGCTCCCAGATCGAGCGACTGACGTCCAACGCCCGCAACCTCGCCATCGCCGAGCTCGACCTGGCGTCACGACAGAACGCCGAGCTCGTCGTCGCCAATGTCCGAGCGATGCAGCGCGCCCTGGATGTGGGGACCGGCATCACGCGACGCTCGATCATCGAGACGCATCAGAGGCTGCTCGAGCACTCCGACCCCGAGATCGTCGGCGGGCTGCGGAGCGAGCAGGTGTGGGTGGGGGGCTCGGACGCGAGCCCGCACGGCGCCGAGTTCGTCCCGCCGCACGCGGATCGGGTGCCGGCGCTCATCGACGACCTCGTCGACTTCGCCGCCCGGGACGACATCCCGGTGCTCGCCCACGCGGCGCTCGTCCACGCGCAGTTCGAGACGATCCACCCGTTCCTCGACGGCAATGGCCGCACCGGCCGCGCGATCATGCACACCTTGCTGCGTGGGCGTGGCCTGACTCGGCACTCCACCGTGCCGGTCTCCTCGGGGCTGCTGCGTGACACGGCCCGGTACTTCCAGGCACTCACCGCCTACCGGGAGGGGCGCCCCGACGCGATCGTCGTCGAGACGGCGCGCGCAGCGTTCGCCGCCGTGTCGAATGGGCGCCAACTCGCGTCCGAGATGGCCGCGATCCGTGAGATGGCCCGCGCGAGCCTCGTGGCCCGAGCCGACTCCGCCGCGTGGCCGCTGATCGACCTGCTGATGCGCCAACCGGTGGTCAATGCCGAACGAGTGGCTTGCGAGCTCGGCGTCACCACACGCACCGCCCGCAACGCCCTGGACCTCTTGGCAGGGGCGGGCGTCGTGACCCTGGCGAGCACCGCGAAGCGGGACCGCATCTGGCAGATCACCGCGGTGACGGACGCGATGGACGCCTTCGCGCGGCGGGCTGGTCGTCGGTCGAACGGATAAGGCTGCCGCGCGTCATGGGTGGTGGCTGAGCGCGCGGACGACGGGCCCCGCGACGTCGGGGTCCGCCAGGTAGTCCTCGACGGCATGGGGGGAGGACGGGTTGTTGGTCCGCTCGTCGCGGATGGCCTCGTCCCCACCGGTGAACAGGGGGCCGAGCGGGTGGACCAGGGCGATGACGTCGCGGACGTCGTAGGCGTTGACCCAGGCGGGCGCGGTCGGGTCCCACGGCTGGATCACCCCGGGGACGGGGCGGTGCTCGGTGCCCGCGCCCGGCCCGCTCAGATGGCGGCGCACCACGCGCAGGCCCAGCGGTGATCCGGTGGAGGCGAACAGTCGGACCACCACGCCCGGCGGGAGGCTCTGGCAGGCGTCGTAGGCGACCACGCTGCCCAGGCTGTGGCCGATCACCACCAGGTCGGTGTGGCCGTCGTGCGCCGCGGCCTCGACCGACCTGTGGACCACGCCCTGCACCAGGGTGCGGATGCCGGGATCGGTCAGGTAGTAGGCCACATCCCGGTAGAACTGCTCGATGACCCATGCGGCCAGCCCGGTCTTCACAGCGAGGAACTGGAGTGCCGAGCGGGCGACCTGCAGCCGCAGGAAGTCGGACCACTCGACCTCCGGGTGGACGAGCTGCTCGGTGCGCCGGATCTCCTGGATCTCGGCCACCGCCGCCACGCCGTCCGCGCCGGTCTGCGGAAGGCGATCCTCGGCCCGGTACCCGGCGCCCTCGGCGGCGTCGATCAGCATGTGCTGGATCAGCGCGTCCACGTCCAGGCCGCTCGCCAGGTCCGGCGGAGGGCCTCCCGCCGCGTCAAGATCGGCCACCCGCGCCGCGAGGTCGTTCCCGTAGAACGGGAAGTGGACGGCGTCCACCGGCGGCGGGTCCTCACCAGCGAGGACGGCGCCCTTCGCGAGCCCGGCCAGCCACAGGCGGGTCAGGGCGGCGACGTGCCGCTCGACGTCCTCTGGCGACCGGCCCATGCCCAGGGGCATCTGCTGGCCGCGTCCGTGCACCAGGAGCAAGGCGGTCATGGGCTGCCTCCGATCGTCGGCGTTGCCACGCCCGACGCGTCGCGCCGTCGCCCTTGCATCGTGGCACGGACCCGCCTGCCCGGCGCACCCGAGGTGGCGCAGATCCGCAGGATCATGCTTGAGGGCAAGTGGGATGCAAGCGGGATGCGACTGCCATGAGGCGGTTGCGGGGTCGCTGAGGGCGGCGCAAGGTCGAGGTGTGGCGCCTCCCATCCGGGCGCCGACCGCCCCGGCGACGGAGGCCCTCATGACACACGACGCGCGTCCACCCGATCCCGCCGGTCTCGACGGCTCGTCGCCCCCGACCACTCCTGCGGCCTCCCAGCCTGGCGACCTGCTGGCGAGCCTGGGCGCGGGCACGGGCGACGTGGCCGATCGGGTGCTCGCCGCGTTGCTCGGCTCCCAGGAGCTGCACGCCCTCTACGCGGGCGACCGCCTCGGCTGGTACCGGTCGCTCGCGGAGCACGGCGCGTCCACAGCCCAGCAGCTCGCGCAGCGCACGGGCACCGACCCCCGGTACGCGCGCGAGTGGCTCGAGCACCAGGCGGCGGCTGGCTACCTGACAGCCACCGCGCCTGACGCTCCCGGCGCCGGCGCCGGCGTCTCCGCACGCCGGTTCGCCCTCACGCCCGGGGCGCAGGAGGTGCTCACGGACATGGCCTCGCTGGCCTACCTGGCGCCGTTCGGGCGGCTGGCGGCAGCCTCCTGGCGGGTCATCGACGAGACGGTCGAGGCCTACCGCACCGGGTCAGGCGTCAGCTGGGCCCGGCTGGGATCCGATGCGCGGGAGGCCCAGGCCGCGCTCAACCGGCCGTTCTTCCTGCGTCAGCTCGCCCAGGAGGTCGTGCCGCAGGTCCCCGCGCTCGCGGCGCTGCTCACCGACGGCGCCCGCGTGGCGGACATCGGATGCGGCGAGGGCTGGTCGTCGATCGCGTTCGCGCTCGGATTCCCCGGCGTGCGGGTGGACGGCATCGACCTGGACCAGCCGTCCATCGCGGCAGCCCACGGCCACGCCCGCGAGGCCGGCGTGGGGGACAGGGTGCGGTTCGTCGAGGCCGACGCCGCCCTCTACGCCGACACCGGCCACGCGGGCGACTACGACGTCGTCACCGCCTTCGAGTGCGTGCACGACCTGCGTGACCCAGTGGGTGTGCTGCGCGGCATGCGGGCGCTCGCGGGCCCGCACGGGTACGTGCTCGTGGTCGATGAGCGCACCGAGCCGGAGTTCAGCGCGCCCGCCAGTGCTGCGGAGCGGCTGTTGTACGGCTACTCGCTCACGGTGTGCCTGCCCGACGCGCTCGCCGAGGCGCCCAGTGCGGGCACCGGGACCGTCATGCGGCCCGATGTGCTGGCCGGCTACGCGCGCTCGGCGGGGTTCGACGGCATCGAGGTGCTCGACGTGGAGCACGACACCTTCAGGTTCTACCGGCTGGCGCGATAGCCCGTCGGCACTCACGCCGCGCGCCGGCGCTTGCCCCCGCCCCTGGGGCAGGGGCCATCCTGACGCGCATGACGATGATGACGGCGGGGGAGTTCGCCAAGTGCTCGCGACTCAGCGAGAAGGCACTGCGGCTGTACGCGGTCAACGGCGTGCTGCCGCCCGCCTCAGTGGACCCGGTCACCGGGGCGCGGCGGTACGGCGAGGCCGAGCTGGACCGGGCGCGGAAGGTCACGGTGCTGCGGGCGCTGGGGCTCGCGCTCGCGGATGTGGCCGCCGTGTTGGCCGCCGATCGCGCCGACGCGCTCGACGCAGTCGACGCCGCGTGGCGCCGGTCGCAGTCCGACCACCTGGCGCGACGAGTGCTCGCGCTGCGGGCCCGCGAGCTGCTCACCGGCGACACGCAGCCTGTGACGGGGGTGCGGGAGCGGGACGTGCCCGAGCGGCTCGTCCTGGCGATCACCCGGCCCGCGACGCTCGACGAGCTCCCCGGCCTGCTCCCCGACCTCGCCCAGCGGCTGCTCAGCCACCTTGGCGAGGCGGGCGCCGACCTCGCTGGCCCGCTGTTCGTCATCTTCCACGGCCACGTCAGCGACGACTCCGACGGGCCGCTGGAGATGTGCGCGCCCGTCGCCGCGCCACTGGTCCCCGCCGAGGGGATGGCGCTGCGCGTCGACCCCGGCCACCGCGAGGCCTACGTCCCGCTGACCCAGGAGCAGGCCGCCCAGCCGCAGGTCGTCGCCGCGCACGACACCGTCACGACGTGGCTGCGCCAGCACGGGTGCTCGCTCGCGGTCGCGGGGCGCGAGGTCTACCTGCCGGCATGGGGGCGCGCCGCGCCCGACGAGGTGGTCGCCGAGGTCGCCTACCCGATGGTGACGGGCTGACGGCGGCGCGGCCGCTCAGGCGAGCGCGAGGCCGCCCACGAGCTCGGCGCCCGGGGCGGTGGCGAGCAGGGCGCCCGGCAGGGCCAGCTTCGAGCGGCGCAGGCCGCTGCCGATGATCACGAGGTCGCCCGCGGGGTCTGGCGCCGCGACCCGGGCGTCCACGAGCACCCGGTAGCCGTCGGGCAGGCCGAGCGGCGTGATGCCGCCGTGCTCCATGCCCGACTCCTGGGTGGCGCGGTCCATCGGCAGGAACGATGCCTTGCGGACGTCGAGCAGCCGCTTGACCGCGTTGTTCACGTCGGCCCGGGTCGTGGCGCGGACCACCGCCGCGGCGATCCGCTCCGCGCCCTCGCGGCGGCCCGCGACGAGCACGCAGTTGGCCGAGGCGGACAGCGGCAGGCCGTACGCCTCCGTCATCGCGGCCGTGTCGGCCAGATCGGGGTCGATCTCGGCGACGACCACGGACTCGGCGACGGACGGCTCCACAGCCGACCAGCCGCTGAGCGTGGCGAACGTGGCCTCGGCCAGGAGCTCGGGGTGGTCGAGGGCGCGCAGCCAGGTCAGGGTTCCGAGGGTCGTCGCGGTCATGGCGCGAGGCTAGCGAAACCGGCGGCGGCGGGCAGGCGGGGCCAGTCACCGGAACAGCGGTGCAGACCCTTGTCAGCGCTGCACGGTGCCCATCAGGAGCCCGCGGGCCAGGGTGTGCCGTACCGCCGCGATGGAGACGGCGCCCGGCATCGCGCCCACCGTGACCCCGAGGCGCTCCACGTCCAGCGCGTGGACCGCGTAGTAGTACCGGTGCGGGCGGTCGCCGTGCGGCGGGCCAGGGCCGTCGTACCCCGCGAGCCCGTGGTCGCCGCGCACATGGAACGCCCCGGGCGGCAGCCTGCTCCCGTCGGGCGCGCCCGCGCCGCGGGCCAGCGACGTCACGGTGACGGGCACGTCGACCACCACCCAGTGCCAGAACCCGGAGGCGCCCGGCGCGTCGGGATCGAAGACGTTGACCAGGAAGGACCGCGTCTGGGCGGGGAAGCCGGACCAGGCCAGGTGCGGCGAGGTGTCGCCGCCCGGAGGCGCCTGCACCGCGTCGGGCAGCGGCTCCCCGTGGCGGATGTCCTCGCTCGTCAACTCGAACGACGCGACGTGCGGGAGCATCGCATACGGCTCAGGGGCCAACGGGCGGGTCAGTGAGACGGCCATCGAGACCTCCGCGGTCGGGGTCGGCTCGGCTCCCCGGCCGACCCCTCCATCATGCGCGGGGGTGTGGCCCGGCGCCTGTGGGGAGCCGGTCGCCCTCGCTGCGGCGCACATGCGAGCGCGCATGCTCGATCGCGTTGTCCAGGTCGGCGAACAGGTGGTGCTCGTGCTGCAGTTCCTCGAGCACCCCGACGGACTCCACGACGCGCCGATGCTCGGGGCGCAGGCCCTTGAGCAGCACCACGATTCCGCGGCGCCGCAGATCGGCGACCACCTCGGCCAGGGCGTTCGCGCCGCTCGTGTCCAGGACGTTGATCGAGGAGAGGCGCAGCACGACGACGCGCACGTCGGCCACCAGGGCCAGCTCGTCGAGGAAGCGGCGCACGTCGGCGAAGAACAGCGCGCCGTCGATCCGGTACAGCGCGATGTGCTCGTTCAGCAGCGCGTGCTCCTCGGCCAGGCCCACGGCCTCCGTGCCGGAGGCGGGGATCTGCTCGCGGTGCAGGCCGCTGGCCCGGGCCACGGCGCGCAGGGCGAGCACCGCGGCGACGGCGATCCCGATCTCGACGGCCATCACCAGGTCGAACACGATGGTCGCTCCGAGCGTGAGCAAGAAGACCAGCGCGCCGGACCGGCCCGAGCGGCAGATCGAGCGCGCCGTCGGCAGGTCGATCATCCGGGCCGCTGTGACCAGCAGGACGCCCGCGAGCGCCGACAGCGGGATCCGCGCGACCCACGGCGCGGCCGCGTAGACGATCACCGCGAGCACTGCGGCGTGCAGCAGCGCGGACATCCGGGTGCGGGCGCCGGCGCGCACGTTCACGGCGGTGCGCGCGATGGCGCCTGTGGCGGGCATGCCGCCGAACAGCCCGGAGGCGACGTTCGCCAGGCCCTGGCCCACGAGCTCGCGGTTGGGCTGGGTGCGGGGGATGTCGTCGGCCATCCCGTCCGCCACGCGCGCGGACAGGAGCGACTCGAGGGCGGCCAGCGCGGCGACGGCCAGCGCGGCGGAGAACAGCGCGGAGGTGGTCTCCAGGCTGGCCATCGGGACGGAGGGCGCGGGCAGGGACGACGGGAGGGCGCCGATGCGGTCCACGCCCAGGCCCGTGAGCTCGACCAGCAGAGTCGCGGCGACCACCGCCACGAGGGACGCGGGCAGGGTGCGGTTGACGCGTGGCAGCAGCGTCATGATCGCGATGACGAGCGCGACGACGCCGAGGGCGGGCAGCGCCGCGAGCCAGTCGACCTGGCCCAGGGTGCGCAGCGCCACCAGTGCCGCGTTTTCCCCAGCTGCCTTGGGGGTGTCCAGGGCGAGCGGAACCTGCTGCAGGGCGATGACGACGCCGATGCCCAGGGTGAACCCCTCGACCACCGGCCACGGGATGTAGGCCACGAGCCGCCCCAGGCCCACCAGGCCGCCGACGATCACCAGGCCGCCGGCCATGATCGAGACCACGGCGACGGACTCGGGGCCGTAGCGGGCCACGATGGGGATGAGCACGACTGTCATCGCGCCGGTGGGCCCGGAGACCTGCAGCTGGGAGCCGCCGAACACGGCCGCGACGGCCCCGGCGACGACGGCGGTGACGAGGCCCGCGGTGGCGCCCAGGCCGGAGGTGACGCCGAACCCGAGGGCGAGCGGCAGTGCGACGATGGCGACGGTGAGGCCGGCGACGGCGTCGGCGCGCCAGGAGCCGCGCAGCCCCGCGTAGTCGGAGCGGCGGGGGAGGGTGCGGCGCGCGAGCAGGGCCGCGGTGGCGCGCCAGTCGACCCGCGCCAGGAGTGCCGGGGTGCTCATGGCCGCTCTTCGCGTTCGAGGTCGGCGAGCGCGGACTTCGCGCCGGCGAGGGTGTCGAGCAGCACGGTGCGGGCGGCGGCGAGCATCTGGGCCACGGCGGGGTGGGCGAGCGTGTAGTGCACGGCGTTGCCCTCGCGCCGCGCGGTGACGACTCCGGCGCGGCGCAGCACGGCCAGGTGCTGGGACAGGTGGGAGGCCTCGATCCCGATCTCGGCGAGCAGCTCGCTGACCTGGCGGGGCTGCTCGGCGAGCAGTTCCAGCGTGCGGATGCGCACGGGGTGGGCGAGGGCCTTGAACAGCTCGGCCTTGAACTCGTGGACGGGCCGGTCGACGCCCGGCAGGGGAAGGGGCACAGCTCTCCGATCACACGGCTTGATGGATTCATCAATCCGTTGAGTGATCGTACGCCGTCCGGGGCCACTCGATTGACAGGCGCCGGGTGTCAGCGTGTACTGGCATGATCGAACACGTGTTCGAGAAGGTGTGACGTGGAAGGGGCGGGGCATGGAGACGGCGGTGCTGAGCCGGGAGGAGCGCGCGGCCCGTGCCCGCGCGGCGCTGGCCCACGCCGAGCAGCGGACCGGGGCGCGCTCCCTCGTGCTGCCTGGCGGGGGCGCCGTCCCGCAGCCCGCCGCCGGACCTGGGGTCAAGGGGCCGGGACTCAGTGGCGTGGCTGAGACGGCGGATGCCGTGCCCGTCGAGGCGCAGCCCTCGCTGCTCCTGAGCGAGCGGCCCTCGTTGCCCGTCCCCGACGAGCTCGCGCCCTTGCTTCCCGACGGGCTGCGCCGGGGCAGCGCCACGGCGGTCATCGGCTCCACCTCGCTGCTGCTCACCCTGCTCGCCCACGCGTGCGCCGAGGGCGCCTGGGCGGCCGTCGTCGGGCACCCGAGCGTGGGCCTGCTCGCCGCGGCCCAGGCGGGGGTGGCCCTGGAGCGGCTCGCCCTCGTGCCCCGGCCCGGCCTGGACGCCCCCAGCGTGGTGGCCGCGCTGGTCGACGGGCTCGACGTCGTGCTCGTCGGGCCCGGCGCGGTGCTCGCCGACGGCGACCGGCGGCGGCTGGCCGCCCGCGCCCGCGACCGGGGCGCCGTCCTGCTCTCGAGTGTGGCGTGGCCGGGGGCGAACACCGTCCTGACCGCAGCCAGCGAG
>JAEWEI010000259.1 GCA_023389545.1 Actinomycetes bacterium
AGGCTGGGCAGGCGCGCGCGCCCCGGACTGGCCAGGAGCACTCGCCGAGGACGCGGTGTCCGTGGGGCTCGCGGCAGTGGCCGTCCGGCCGGGACGCGGGCCTCGCGCGACCGTCAGCGGGCTCGCGCCGCGCTAGCCGGCTCGGCGCACACGAAGCGTGCTGGGCATGCGAGTCCGTCCGTCGACCGGTCTGGCGGGGTGCGTCGTCCGCGCGCGAGGATGGCGCGCATGACTGCGCGCGTGAGGGAGCCGGCCGAGATCGGCCGCCGCCTCTGCGCTGACGACGTGCACGTGATCTTCGCCCGCGCGACGCGGTCGTCCACCCCTGGGGAAAGAGGCTCCGATGCCTGATCGGCTCATGTTGCTCGACACCGCCTCGCTGTACTTCCGGGCGTTCTTCGGTGTGCCGGACTCGGTGCGGGCTCCCGACGGCACGCCGGTGAACGCGGTGCGCGGGCTGCTCGACATGATCGCCCGGCTCGTCGACGACCACCGGCCAGGCCGGCTCGTGGCGTGCTGGGACGACGACTGGCGCCCGGAGTTCCGGGTGGCGGCGATCCCCTCCTACAAGGCGCAGCGGGTCGCCCAGGAGGCGCCCGGCACCACGGGCATCGAGGTGGTGCCCGAGGCCCTCACGCCGCAGATCCCGGTGATCATCGAGGTGCTGGCGGCGCTCGGCATCGCCCGGGTCGGGGCGCCCGGCTACGAGGCCGATGACGTGATCGGCACGCTGGTGGCCCGCGAGTCCGCCCGCCCCGAGGCCGCCCGTGCAGGGGTGGACGTGGTCACCGGCGACCGGGACCTGTTCCAGCTCGTCGACGACGACGCCGGGGTGCGGGTGCTGTACACGGTGAGCCGCGGCATCAAGGACATCGCCGTGGTGGACGAGGCGTGGCTGGCCGAGCGGTACGCCGTGACGTCCGGCGCCGCCTACGCGGACCTGGCAGTGCTGCGCGGGGACCCCAGCGACGGGCTGCCCGGCGTGCCCGGCATCGGGGAGAAGACCGCGGCGGCGCTCATCCACCGGTACGGGGACCTCGCGGGGGTGCTGGCCGCACGGGACGCTGGCGACGCCGGGTTGACGGCCACGCAGCAGCGCCGGTTGCAGGAGGCCGCGTCGTACCTGGAGGTGGCGCCGATGGTGGTGCGGGTCGCACCTGACGCCCCGGTCGGCGACGTCGACGACACACTGCCCGCCACCCCCGCCGACCCTGACGGCCTGGTCGCGCTGGCTGAGCGGTGGGGGCTCGCGTCGAGCGTGCGGCGCGTGGTCGACGCGATGACCGGCGCGGGCACGCTGTCCGGCTGAGAGGGCCACAGCACAGGGCAGCGCGAGCGGTCGCCGGCTGCGGAGGCGGGCGCCGAGTCGTCGGGGCGGGGCACGGCCAGGCAGAATGCTCCGGTGATCACGGTCAGCACTGACGGCTCCTGCCTGCGCAACCCCGGAGGGGCCATTGGCTGGGCCTGGGTCAACCACGACGGCACCTGCGAATCGGGCGGCGGCCCGTCCGGCACCAACCAGATCGCGGAGCTCACCGCGCTGCTGGAGGCGATCCTGGCCCACCCCGGCGACGAGCTGCTGCGCATCGAGTCGGACTCGCAGTACGCGATCAAGTGCGCGTCCGAGTGGGTCGCGGGGTGGAAGCGCAAGGGGTGGCGCACGGCCAGCGGCTCGCCCGTGCAGAACCTGGCCCTCGTGCAGGCCATCGAGAAGGCCATCGCCGAGCGGCCCGGCAAGGTCGTCTTCCACTGGGTGCGCGGCCACCAGGGCGACACCTTCAACGAGCGCGCCGACGTGCTCGCGGGGCAGGCAGCCCGGGCGGCGCTCGCGGGCACCAGTGAGCGTGTGCCAGTGGCGCCCCGGCCCGCGCCGGAGCCCGACTTCCTGTTCTGAGCGCGTCCTGAGCGCGCTCACCGGGCCGACAGGCGCCCGCCACCGCTGACACGCCGAAGGCCGGACCGCCCGGGGGAGTCGTCCCGGCGGCCCGGCCCTCGACATCCGCTGACAGGCCGAGCGACCCGTCAGCCGGTCCTGTGGCGCCCTAGCGGCGCACCGTGAGCATCCCGCCCGCGACTGCCGGCAGGTACCCGCCGTCACCGCTGTAGGACACGGTGACGATCGCGCGTCCCGTCACCGCGGGCAGGATGACTGTCGCGGCGCCGTCCACGAGCGCTGGTGTCGCGACGACGCGCCCGTTCACCAGCACCCACACGGCGCCGGTGGGCGCGGGCGCCCCGTCCACGCCCGCGGCCGTCACAGTGAGGGCGGGCGTGGCGCCCCGCGGCGCCGACCAGGAGGCGGTGGCCACGCTGAGCCGGGTGAGGGCAGGGAGCACGACGTGGCCGACGGTGGCCGACGACGCCGACACCCCGCCGCTGCCCGGGTAGGCGACCGTCAGCTTGTGCGAGCCCACGGCCAGGTCGCGGGGCAGCGGCACTGTCGCCGTGCCGGTCAGGCCGTCCACGGTCAGCTCGCCCGTGGCGATCACGGCATCGCGCAGCCGGACCTCCACGACGCCCGTCGGCGCGGCGGACGCGCCGGTGACGGTGGCCGACACGCTCGCGCCCGAGCCGTAGGCGCTGACCCGCGGGGAGGCGCTGGCCGTGGTGGTGGACGCCGACGGCGGGGTCGCGGTGGGCACTGTCACGTCGAGCACCTGCGTGCGCGTCGTCGTCGTCGCGTTGTGGCTGTGCAGCACGAGCACCTGCGGTGGCTCCGTGACTGCGGGGTCGCGGTGGATGGTGGCGACCGAGCCCTCCTGGCCCACCGACCAGAACGCGTCGGTGGCGCCACCGTCGAACCACAGCGCGGGGGCGAACGGGTCCACAGTGAACGGCTCCACGGCGTCGACCTGGCGCCCGGGGTCGGCGGCGTACTGCGAGTACGTCCACACCCGCAGCGTGGGCGTGAGCCCGGGGGTGATGCCGACGTCGGCGAGGTTCAGCGGCGCCACCATCACGTTGTTGTCGAACACCGTGGTGTCCACGTCGCCGAAGAACCCGTTGACGGGCTGCGCGTCGACCAGTTCGCCGGTGGAGAGGTCGTAGGTGAGCTGCACTGTGACGTCCGTGGCCTCGTTGAGCTTCTGCACCACCGTCTGCCGGTCGTCGACGCCGTCCCCGTCGAGGTCGATGTCGATGACGGGCAGCACCGACTGGCCCAAGGTGGCCCACTCGCCGTCCACGGCGATGCCGATGCCCAGGTACCCGCCCGCCCGGTCGAGCCCCGCGGCCGAGCGCTGTGGCGCCGTGGACGCCCAGCCCACCGCGCGCAGGTCGCCAGCTGCGACCGACGAGTCGGAGGTGACGAGGCCGGGGGCGCGGTCGAGCCGGGGGCTGGTGGCGGCGAGCTGCATCGGCGCGACGAGCGAGGTCCACCCGCCCGAGGCGATGCCGCGGCCCGTGAGGTCCAGCTCGGCCTCTTCCGCATCCGCGTCGGGGAAGGCGATGTCGGCGGCGGTGAGGCTGCTGACCAGCCGTGGGGCGGCCTGCACCGGAACCCGCAGCTCGGTGTCGCCGGAGGTGAGCAGCAGCCGTCCGGTGAGGGCGGCCACGTGCTCGCGGGGCAGCCCGCCCTGCGTCGCGGCGGAGGTCGGGTCGAGCTCGCGCTCGAGCGTCGCCGGGTCGGCCGTGAGGGTGACAGTGACGAGCTGGGTGCGGCCGGGCTGCACGGTGATCGTCGCGGGTGACGTCGTGATCGTCGCCCCGCCGGTGGTGGTGGCCGCGGCGAAGGACGTCGTGTAGCGCACCGCAGTGCTCCCGGTGTTGCGCACGGTCACCGTCTTGCGCTGCACCACGGCCTCGGCGCCCACGGGCACCACGCCGAACGTCACGGACACCTGGTCGGGGTCCTCCGAGCTGTACGCCAGCACCGTGCCCGCCACCGCGTCGGCGGCGTCGACCCGGCCGGAGCCGACCCGCTGCGGGCCGTAGACGTCGCCCGTGCCGCGGGCCCCGGTGAACACGTCATGCGTGGCGGTGTTCATGACGGCGGCCTTGACGTCCGCGGGCGTCCAGCCGGGGTGGCTGGCGCGGACCAGGGCGGCGACGCCGGCAACGTGCGGGGCCGACATCGACGTGCCGGACAGCGAGTGCGCCGCGCTTCCGCTGCCTGACGCGGCGGACAGGATGCTCGTCCCGGGGGCCGCGACGTCCGGCTTCGCGATGCCGAGCGACCCGTGCGCCCCGCGGGAGGATCCCGGGTTGAGCACGTCGCCCGCGGAGTCGTCGTCCACCGAGGCCGCGAGCGAAGGGCCGATCCTGACGCTCACGGCGCCTGTGCGCAGTGCCGGGAGCAGCGCCGCGGTGGCGGTGGCGGTGAGCTGCGCGCCGGGGATGGCCGCGTTGCCGCCGATCCCGCCGGTGAACACGGCCTGCTCGGTGCCGAGCAGCACCCCGACGGCCCCGGCGGCCTGCGCGTTGTCGAACCGCGCTCCGCTGCCGCAGGCACGGGTCGCGTCGTCGTCGTCCCACGAGAGGTACACGACCTTGCCGGCGACCTCCGCCCTCCGCGACGCGAGCGAGGAGCAGCCGCTCACCGTCTCGCCGAGGAACGCGACCGGCGCGCTCACGTCCTCGCTGCCCGCGTAGGCGACCGAATTCTGCGCCGCGTGGAAGCCGACCAGCGAGGCGTCGGGGGCCGCGGTGACCTCCACGCCGTCGAGCCTCAGCGGGCTGCCCACCGAGTTCGCGACCGTCAGGCTGCTGGCGGCGCTGCCGGGCGAGCCGCCCACGTCCGTGATGTCGCCGGAGTTGCCGGCCGAGAGCACGGACAGCACCCCGAGGTCGGCCAGCCGGTCGATCAGCAGGTTGTCCGGATCGTCGGACGGGGTGGCGGAGGCGCCGAGCGAGAGGTTGACGACGTCGAGGTGGTCATTGAGGTCGCCGTCGCCGTTGGGGTCGGCGGCCCAGTCGAGCGCCTGGGCCGTGAGGTTCGTGGTGCCGCCGATGTCGCCGAAGACCTTGAGCGCGTAGATCCCCGCGCCGGGAGCCGATCCGGGGCCCACCTGCCAGCCTGTGAGGTCGGACAGGCCGGCGTAGTCGCCGCGGAACGTGGAGCCGTCGGCCTGCACGCCGTAGCCCGCGGCGGTGGCGGCGACGTGCGTGCCGTGACCACTGTTGGGGCTGGTGGCCGGGCTGTCGATCGGGTTGTCGTCGGGCACAGGGACCGTCGTCGCGCCGGGCAGCTCGGAGTTGGGGTTCGCGTCGTAGTAGGTCCCGGCGAAGTCGCGTCCGCCCAGGTACTTGGCGCTGTCGAACAGCCCGGCGGGGACCGCGCCGGTCCCGTCCGTCCCGTACGCGGCGGCGTAGGCCTCCTTGGCGCCCGGGCCGCCGAACGCCGCATGGGTGTAGTCGACGCCGGTGTCGATGATGCCCACGCGGACGCCCTCGCCGGTCTGCCCGCTGCCCTGCCACACGTCCAGGGCACGCGTGAAGGCGTCGCTGCTGGAGTTGTCGAGGGTGCGCGGCGTCACTTGGTAGACGGCGACGACATCGTCCCGCTCGGCGAGTGCTCGCAGCTGGGCGGCGTCGCCCGAGACCAGGCTGCCCGCGACCACGTTCGCGAGGGTGGAGATGCGCTGGGGCTCGCCGGCATCGGTGGCGCGGGCAGCAGGGGAGGAGGCCTCGGCGGGGATGACGGCCTCGGCGAGCCGCTCGACCTCCTGGGTGGCGGCCTGCACCTGCGCGACGTCGCCGCCGTCCTCGTGCACGTCGAGCGCCGAAGGTGTGTCAAGTTGCACGAACGCCGTGACTTGGCCCGTCGCGTCGGCCATCGTTGTGGACACCTTCGCGCCCGCCAGCGCGCCAGCGGATGCCACCGGGCCGCCCGGGGCGCCTGGCTCGATCCGGGGGCGGTCCTGCGGGGCTGCGCTCGCGGGGCCCGCGCCGGCGAGCGTGGAGGCGAGCAGTGCGAGTGCGCAGGGCAGTGCGAGCGCGGAGGTCCGGCGTATGCCGGAGGGCGGGGTGGCGTCGGACGACGGGCGGCGCGGCATGGGTCACTCCTGCGTGCGGGCGCGGATGGTGTCGGTGGCGCCGCCTCGCCTTCTGCGCTCGGGGTGGGCCACCGGACTGCACCGTACTGGCGAATGGGTGGTTCGTCACACTTCCGAGGGACATCCGCTACCGCCCGGTACGCGCGGATGCCGGCGCCGCCCGCAGGGAATGCCCTCAGCGCAGCGGCACGAAGGCGTACGACCCCTGCGGGCTGCGCGCCACCTGCTCGCCATGCCGCTCGACCAGCCACATCGT
>JAEWEI010000356.1 GCA_023389545.1 Actinomycetes bacterium
TGGTGGTGCCAGCCGCCAACGCGCGCGAGGCGGAGCTCGTGCCCGGCGCCCGCGTGACGGCGGCGCACAGCCTTGCGCAGGTGGCGCGGCTCTGCGGCGCGGACGTCGAGGCGCCTGATGTGCCGCCCGTCGGGGCCGTGCACCTCGACGGCGGGGCAGCCGGCGGGACCGTCGCCGACCTCGCGGACGTGGTCGGCCAGGATGACGCGCGCGCCGCGCTCGAGGTAGCGGCGGCCGGGGCGCACCACCTCCTGATGGTCGGCCCAGCGGGGTGCGGCAAGACAATGCTGGCCGCACGGCTCGCGGGCCTGCTCCCCGACCTGACGGAGGCCGAGGCCGTTGAGGTCACCGCGGTGCACTCCGTGGCGGGGACCTTCGACGCGGAGACCGGCCTGATCCGCCGGCCGCCCTTCGAGGACCCGCACCACACAGCGACCCCGGCGAGCATCGTCGGCGGCGGCAGCGGAGTGGCCCGGCCCGGCGCCGCGTCGCGGGCGCACCGAGGGGTCCTCTTCCTCGACGAGGCCCCTGAGTTCGCGAACGCGGTGCTCCAGACCCTGCGCCAGCCGCTGGAGCATGGCGAGGTCGTGATCCACCGGGCCGCTGGCGCCGCGCGGTACCCCGCGCGGTTCGTGCTGGTCCTGGCCGCGAACCCCTGCCCCTGCGGCAGGTACGTCGGCAAAGGCCTGGACTGCACGTGCACCTCCGACAGGCGCCGCCGCTACCTCACCAAGCTGTCAGGGCCCTTGCTCGACCGAGTGGACCTCCAGGTCGAGCTGCACGCAGTCTCGCGCGGCGCGCTGGCCCGGTCGGCATGCGCCGCCGGGCCGGGCGAGTCGACAGCAACGGTGGCCGCCCGGGTGCGCGCCGCACGGCAGGCACAGTCCGAGCGGCTGGCGAGCACGCCGTGGCGCACCAACGCCGAAGTGCCCGGGCGCTGGCTCCGCGACCGGCTCGGGCCCGACCGGGCTCTCAGCTCCGACCTCGACCGCGCGCTCGACCGGGGCACGTTGAGCCTGCGGGGCGTCGACCGGGTCCTCCGAGTCGCGTGGACGATCGCCGACCTAGCGGGCCGCGCGGCGCCCGGGCGCGCGGACGTCGGGCAGGCCCTCGCCCTGCGCACTCGCGGGGAGGGGGCGTCATGAGCACAGGGGGCGAGGGGGCAGCGGTGGAGGGCGCAGGGGCCGAGGGCGGAGGGAAGCTGGTGCGCTCGGGCGACTGGGGCGTAGAGGCGCTGGCGCGAGCGGCATGGAGCGCGCTCGTCGAGCCGGGCGATCACGTCGCAGGCACGCTGGTGGGGCTCTATGGGGCCGCGCCGGCGCTCCGATGGGCGCAGCTCGCGGCGACACGAGGCGTGGCCGTCGCTCTCGCGGAAGTGGCGCCGCTCGCTGCCGGTGGATCGTCTGATGACGGTGGAGCCGGCAGGGCGTCCGATCTCGTCGCCATCGATGGCGACCCCGACCCGGGCGGCATGTTGGGCCAGGTGTGGCGGCGGTTGGCTGGCGCCGTGTCCCGGTGGGAGCCGAGGCTCGCCGGGCTCGACCCTCGCCGCGACCTCGACAGGCTGGCGGAGTCGGGCGGGACGCTGCTGCATCCCGCGAGCACGGGGTGGCCGTCGGTGGTCGACGACCTGGGTCCGGGAGCGCCCCTGTGCCTGTGGGTGCGCGGCGAGCATGATCTCGCGGCCCTGGCGCATGGCTCCGCCGCGATTGTCGGGTCGCGGGCTTCGACCGCCTATGGGGAGCGCGTCGCCACCGGTCTGGCCGAAGGCCTCGCCGCGCAGGGCGTGGGGATCGTCTCCGGCGGCGCCTACGGCATCGACGCCGCGGCGCATCGTGGCGCGCTGGCCGTCGGCGGCCGCACTGTCGTGCTGCTCGCCGGAGGCGTGGATCGCCCCTACCCGCAGGGCAACGCGCGCCTCATCGAGGTCGCGTTGGCCTCCGGGGGAGCCGCGGTCAGCGAGTCGCCCCCCGGCGCTGCCCCGCTCCGCAGCCGCTTCCTCCAACGCAACCGGCTCATCGCGGCGCTCGGCTCGGCGACGGTGGTGGTGGAAGCGGCGTGGAGGTCGGGTGCGCTGAGCACCGCCCACCACGCGGCGGCGCTCTTGCGGCCCCTGGGCGCAGTGCCGGGGCCGGTGACGTCGGTGGCGTCGGCGGGGTGCCATCGGTTGCTCCGCGAGGGAGCGGCGGTGTGCGTCACGGACACCTCGGAGGTGCTCGAGCTCCTGGCGCCAGCGGGCCGGCTGGCGCCAGAACCCCCCGAGCATGTCCGGCCCGGCGACGACCTCGACCCTGGGACCCGGCGCGTGCTCGACGTCCTGCCACGCCGCGGGGCAGCGAGCCACGAGGACTTAGCCCGCCGCGCCGGATTGTCGGTGACGGAGGCCCGGTCGGCCGTCGGCGTGCTCGCGCTGGCGGGCCTGGCCGAGCGGACGCCGACAGGCTGGGCGCGCACGGCAGCCCAGTCGGACAGGTGATCGCCCCCGTGCCGCCGTCGACCCTCGCCTGGCGCCCCCACATCACACTGAGCGGCGGGGGCCAGCGCGCCCGGGCCGCGTCACCGCCAGGTCCGGGCCCGCCGGGCCTCGATGACCAGAGCGGCGCCGAGCACCATCACCGCGAGCATCACGGCGAGGTAGGGCACGGGCGCGGAGCCGGTCGTGGGCAGCAGGCGTCCGGACCCGGCGGCTGGATCAGACGGCGCTGGTGGGGCGCCCGACGTGCGCACCACGCTCGTGCACTCGTCGTCGCATGGGCCGCCCGCCGACTGGACCAGGGTGTTGAGGATCTCGACGCTCGGCTGCGTGGTGGTCACGCGGACCGAGAACGTCAGGGTCTCGGTCGCGGTGAGCGATGGGATGCGCCATTCCAGCCGGCCGCCGACCCGGTCACGGCCCCCGCGCTCACCGTCGGCGGCGAGGCGATCTCGGCGTGGGGGAGCACACCCGAGAGGTCGTCGACCACCAAGGCGTTCAGCACGGGGCCGCCTCCGGTGTGCACGGCCCGCACGGTGTACGTGACCACGTCGCCGGTGCGCACCGTGGACCCGGAGGCCGGGTCGCTCGACTTCGTGGTGCGCCAGGCGCCCGGCACGTCCGTGTTGACGAAGGTGCACACCATCGTGGTGTCGGCCGGGACGTTGACGACCACCGAGACCTCGTCGAAGGACACGAGGTCGGCTGGCTGGCCCGCGGCGTCGACACACGCGAGGCTCTCCAGGCTGTACCCGTCGGTGGCAGGGCTGGAGCCCACCTCCGAGATGCGGTAATCCGTCCCAGGCCGCAATGCCACAGTCGTGCCCGCGGCAGACCCTGGGACCTCGAGGGGCTCGATTCCAGGGATCGGGGTGAGCAGTTCTGCGCGCAGTGTCCAGTCGGCCGGGACTGCCTGCCCGCCCGCGCCGTTGACGACCTCCTTGACGAGGACCAGGCCCGAGATCTGGTTGAGCGCCGTGCAGCGAACGATGAGTCCGTAGGGCACCGTGACGCCTCCGTTGAGCCCGTCCGCATACCCCGGGACGACCTCCCCGGACTCGTCGAGCTGCACGCAGTCCCAACTCGCCGTGGTCCCCGCCGCGGCGTCCGGGTTGAGGTACGGCACGTATCGGGGGGCTCCGCCCGTCTCCGTCAACTCGTACCGCGTGGCCGGGCTGACCTCGGCCGTGGCGGAGGCAGAGCCCGAAGCGCCGGAGGGCCCCGTGAGCGAGCCGCTGGGGCCGGTCGCGGCGAGGGTCCACTCGGTGACGTCGGCCGAGCCGCCGTTCGTTGCCTTCGCCACCGTCAGCCGAGACGCGCACTCGACGGTGTTGCGCACGACGAAGGCGTTGGCGCCCGCGGCGAGCTGGACGCTCGCCGTGGGGTCGAGTGGCACGGACCCGGAGATGCCAGTGCCGCTCAGCGTGCTCGACGTGATCTCGCACAGGTCCAGGCCGATGGCGGTGCTCTCGCCGATCTCGAGGGCTGCGCCCTCGGTGTAGCCAGACACGGTCACCCCCCACGGCGTGGTCGAGGAGTCGAGTTCCAGGCTCGCTTGGAGCCCTTCGAGCTGGTTGCCCTCGGGGATGGGATCGCTGCCGTTGACCACCCACTCCTTGTCGACGACGACAGTCGCCGACGCGCTGGGCGATCGGTTGTACACCTGGCAGGTGATCGCGGCGTCCGGTGGCACAGCCAGCGAGAATCCCTCGGACACGTTGTCGACCGCCACGGGCGCTTGCGTGGTGAGGTCCGTGCAGACGGCGTTGGCGCCGCCGACCTGTTCGAGGGTGAAGCCCGGCTGGACCGTCTCCACGAGCTGGAGGCGTGTCGCGTCGGTGTCGTCCACGAGGGTGAAAGACAGCGCGCCGGTCACATCTGCCGTCTGCCCCGGCGCCGGGGAGACGGTCCCCGGCGGTGTGCTGACAGTGGCGTCGAACGTCCAGCCGCCCGCCGGGGTGGCGTTGCTGACGTCCCCTGGCGGGTTCGTCGCGGGGATGACGTTCTTGACCACCGTCACCGACCCGGCGCATCCGGCGAGGGCGAGCGCGCGGAACGCCGCAGCGGCCGCGGAGTAGTCCGTCTCGCGGAAGTAGTCGACGCCCTGCACAGGGCCGGAGATCGCCGCGAGGTTGTCAGGAGGGCCGGTAAGGCCGGCCCCGACGCCGAGCACCGTCACGTTAGTGCTCTGCGACTTCACGGTGTTCGCCGAGAAGACGCCATTCTCGACCTCCCGGAATCGGGTGAAGAAGCCGGGGCCCTCGCCGTTCGCGTAGAACGTGGGGTTGCCATCGGTGACCACGACGGCGGTGTCGAAGTCGGTGGTGCTCGCGGCCACCTGGTAGATGCCGCGGTCCCAGTTCGTGCCGCCGACGGGCGTCGGAAGCGCGTCGATCGCGGCGTTGACGGTTGCGGCGCCAGCGGCAGTGGACACCGGGGTGACGGGCAGGTTGGCGCCCGGGGCAGCCGGGGCCGTGGTGGCGAAGGTGAAGAGGGCGATCTGCGAGTTGGTCCCGGCGAGGGCATCCACCATCTCCTGCGCGGCGGTCTTCAACGCATCGAAGCTGCCGGCGGTGGAGCCCGACAGGTCGAGCACGAGCGCGACGGTCAGTCCGCACTGCGCCGGGATGGCGGGGTTGGCCCGGGTGGTCGCCCAGATCCCGCCGGATGCCACTGAGTTGGTGTCGCCGGTGCCGATCATGAAGTTGGCTGTCGAGGAGTACGTCTGCCCTCCGCGGAGCACGTTGCCCGTGCGGAACCGGTACGGGGTCGACGTCTCGCCGTTGTCGCCGGTGCCCAGCGTGGACGTGATGCCGTAGTCGGTCGCGGAGCCCGTCTGGGCGACCCAGAACCGGCGGTCGCGGTTGACCCCGTTGAGTTGTGTGTCAGGCACCACGAAGCTGCAGTCGCCGTCGGCGTCGGAGACGCACGTGGCCCAGCTGTCGGCGACTGGCGTCGTCGGGCCGCCAGGCCCCCCGTCGTAGAGCTGGAGCGTCACCCCGGCGAGTCCGGCCACCGAGGTGGCCGAGTCGCGCACGCCGCCGGCGTTGACGGTGATCACCGAGGAGGTCGGCCCTGGCGTGGGCACGGCCGCGCGGACTGCGGAGACCGGCATCCACAGTGCAGCGCCGACGACGGCTGCGGCGATGGCGGCGCTGACCCGCAGCCCGGTCCCGCGCCTGCGGTCTGACGTCCTCTTGCGCGCCTCGACAAACAGGTGTGCTACGGCCCGCGCCCATTCCGCTTTGTACCTTTCGAGAGGTTAGTGGCGAACCGCCGGGGGCGCGCGCGGGGTGTGCGCAATCGCCCTCTGGGCGACCCGCTCGTGCGGGGTTGCGCTTTCCCTCTGCCTGGTCATGGCGTGCGGGGGCGCCAGTCACGGCGGGGTGTGGCCGAGGAAGGCGCCGGGTGGCCTTGGCGTTCGACTCGTCACCTTGTGAGGCGCGTCACTCCCGCACATCACAATTCGGTCTCGGGAGGACGAGCGAGATGCGGCGATTAGGACAACCGACCAGGTATCGCCGAGGCAGCGGGTGAACTGTGACCAACGGCGCTTGTGGGCCGACTGTGTGACAGGCCACGGTAGGGGCATGACAGCAGTCAGCGAGGTCACGGCGACGGCGGACCAGGTCCGCGCGCTCGCCGACTTCGCCGTGCACCTGCGCATGCAGCGCGGGCTGTCCGACCACACCGTGCGCGCCTACGTCAGCGACCTCGAGCACCTGCTCGCATACGCCGGGCGGCAGGGCTATGGCGACCTCGCCGACATCGACCTCGGGGTGTTGCGCGGCTGGCTCGCCAGCATGGCTGCCGCGCAGCGCAGCCGCTCGACCCTTGCGCGTCGCGGAGCCGCCGCGCGGACCTTCTTCGAATGGGCCAGCCGCACAGGCCGCGTGGCCGCGGATCCCGCGCTCCGGCTCGCGAGCGCGCGTGCGGCCCAGCACCTGCCCACGGTCCTCGCGGTGGACTCGGCCGCCCGCCTCCTCGACGTGGCCCGGACCCGGGCGGACGACGCCGATCCCGTTCACCTGCGCGACTGGGCGGCGCTCGAGCTGCTGTACGCCACGGGGGCCCGCGTGGGGGAGATCTGCGGCCTCGACATCGACGACCTCGACCTCGACGAGCGGACGGTCAGGGTCCTGGGCAAGGGCGACAAGGAGCGCGTGGTGCCCTTCGGCATCCCGGCAGCCGACTCACTGGCCCACTGGATCTCCCGCGGCCGTCCAGCGCTCGCGACGTCGGCCTCCGGGGCCGCGCTGTTCTTGGGGCGGCGCGGCGGACGCGTGGACCAGCGCCAGCTGCGCGCCGCATCCCACGAGGTGGCTGGGCTCGCCGGCGTCGACGACATCGCCCCGCATGCGCTCCGGCACAGCGCGGCGACCCATCTGCTCCAGGGCGGCTCGGACCTCCGCAGCGTGCAGGAGGTGCTCGGCCACGCGAGCCTGGCGACCACCCAGAGGTACACGCACGTGACCGCGGAGCGGCTGCGGGCATCGTTCGAGCAGGCGCATCCCCGGGCATGACCCCTGACGAGAGGAGGAGCGAGATGAGTGCGCAGGCCGAGTCTGTTGTGCTGCTCGCATCCCGAACGCACTCCACGGTGACGGCGCCGGAGGGAGTCATCCCCCAGCCGCACACCGCGGAGGCCGTGGGCACGCTTCCGCAGCAGCGCCGCCTCAACCTCGTCCGGCCCGCCGACGACACGGACGCGCCCACGGCTGAAGACGACATCGAGGCGGCCTGGGTGGAGTTCAAGGCCCACGGTGACCGGCGGGTGCGCGAGCGCCTGATCCTGCACTACGGCGCGCTGGTCACGGCTGTCGCCTCCCGTGTCGGCATGCGGCTGCCGAGCACCGTCGAGCAGGCCGACCTGGTCTCGTACGGGATGTTCGGCCTGATCGACGCGATCGAGAAGTACGAGCTGGACCGTGCCGTCAAGTTCGAGACGTACGCGAGCGCGCGCATCCGCGGCGCGATCCTCGACGAGCTGCGCGCGATGGACTGGATCCCACGCTCGGTCCGCACCAAGGCGCGCGCCGTCGACCGCGCCTACGCGGAGCTCGAGAGCGAGCTGCACCGCACGCCGAGCGAGGCGGAGGTCGCCCAGCGCCTCGACGTGGGGATCGGCGAGCTCCGCTCGGTCTTCACGCAACTCTCGACCGTGAACGTCGCCGCGCTCGACGAATTGATGGGCGCGGGGTCTGAGCGCTCGGACAAGCTGAGCCTCATCGACACGCTCGGCGACGACCGCGCCCGCGACCCCGCCGGCAGCTTCGAGGCCCAGGAGACCAAGTTCCTGCTGGCCAGGGCGATCGAGCAGCTGGGCGAGCGCGAGAAGATCGTGCTGATCCTCTACTACTACGAGGGCATGACCCTGGCGGAGATCGGCCGGGTGCTGGGGGTCACGGAGTCGCGGATCTCCCAGATGCACACGGCGGCCATGCTGCGGCTGCGCGCGAAGCTCACCGATTCGGAGCGGGCCTGACCTCGTCTCGTCCCGGCAGTAGCACCACGGGTCCGCGACCAGCGATCAGGGTGAGCGGGTCGAGGTACGACTCGCCCTCGCGCACGCCCCAGTGGACGCACGACAGCGGCGGGCAGTGCGTCGAGCCCGGCTCGACGTGGCCGACAAGGTCGCCCTGCCTGACGACGGCGCCGGGGGAGAGGTCGCTGTCGACGGGCTCGAGGCTGGACCTGCGTCCGTCCGGATGGGCGATGGCGAGCACATGTCGGTCGACCACCACCCCGGCGAAGGCCACGGTCCCGTCGGCGGGCGCGCGCACGGGCTCGCCGGGGCCGGCGGCGAGGTCGACGCCACGATGCCCCGCGGCCCATCTCTGCGGGGGGCGCTCGAACGGGCGCAGCACCGTGAGGGTGGCGGTGGGCGCGAGGTAATCGTGATCGGGCGCCCGGCCGGGCATGCCGTGTCCGCCGTTCGACCGGTCCCCGGCGCCGCCGGCCCAGCCCGGCGCGTCACCGCCTCCGGGTGGTAGCCCGTCAACCACCGCAGGCGCCACGCTGGTGGCTGATGGCTCGACAGTGACGGCCCCATATGCGAGGGCGCCTGCGAGGGCGACGACGGCAAGTGTGGAGGCGATGGCGCCGCTGGGACCGGTCATGCGGTGGATGCTCGCGGTGCGCGGGTTCGTGGGACTCGCGACGTCGCGGGCCTGTGGGCGGGCGCACCCCCACGGGTGCTGTGGGAGGCGTCGAGCGGTCGGGTAGGATGACACACGCGACCGGTCCGCACCGGTCGACATCGCGCGTCACCTTCTCCTCCGAGCACCCTTGTGGTGGTCCAGGTCGAGGGTCGGCGCTGGCACCGGTCCGGGCTTCGCAGCCCGGCGCCAGCGACGACGTGGCGCCAGGGGCGCCGGTCATGAGGCCGGAGCCGACAACCGAGATGCGGGCCTCGTGATGGGGCCCGCCCAGACGTGCGCGCTGGCAGGCGCGCACCGAAAGGACGTGCCATGGCCGTCGTGACCATGCGCCAGCTGCTCGAGAGCGGTGTCCACTTCGGGCACCAGACCCGTCGCTGGAACCCGAAGATGAAGCGCTTCATCTTCACCGAGCGCAATGGCATCTACATCGTCGACCTGCAGCAGTCGCTGACGTACATCGACGCTGCGTTCGACTTCGTCAAGGAGACCGTCGCCCACGGCGGCACCATCCTGTTCGTCGGCACCAAGAAGCAGGCGCAGGAGCCCGTGGCCGAGCAGGCCGCCCGCGTGGGCATGCCCTACGTCAACCAGCGCTGGCTCGGTGGCATGCTCACCAACTTCCAGACCGTGAACAAGCGCCTGCAGCGCCTCAAGGAGCTCGAGCTCATCGACTTCGACGACGTCGCGGGCAGCGTCTTCACGAAGAAGGAGCTCCTCATCATGCGTCGCGAGCGTGACAAGCTCGCCAAGACGCTCGGTGGCATCCGCGACATGTCGAAGGTCCCCTCCGCGGTCTGGATCGTCGACACCAACAAGGAGCACCTCGCCGTCGACGAGGCGCGCAAGCTCGGCATCCCGATCGTCGCGATCCTCGACACCAACTGCGACCCCGACGTCGTGGACTACCCGATCCCGGGCAACGACGACGCGATCCGCGCCGTCGCGCTGCTCACGCGGGTGATCGCCGACGCCGCCGCCGAGGGCCTGACGCAGCGCCACTCCGGCC
>JAEWEI010000415.1 GCA_023389545.1 Actinomycetes bacterium
CGGGCGCCCAGACGGGCAGTGGCATGCGGCCGTCCATGGTGTCGAGCCGGGGCGCCGCGTCCTCGCGCCGTCGGGGCGGGGCTCGGAGCGGCGCGGCGCATGCGGGGCACAGCGGCACGTCGGGCGCCCCGCAGCCCGCGCAGTCCACCGGGAGCACGAGCCGCCCGACGCCGAGGACGGCGCGGCAGAGCCCTCGTCCGACGCGGGAGGCCCGTTGGGCGCTCGACAGTGCCGGGGCGGCGGGTGCGGCGATGGTGGATCGGCCCCGTTCGGGGAAGGTCTCGGTCATGGCGGGCACCGTTCCACCGGCGCACGCCATGGGCCCGGCGGGCCGCTCACACTCGTGGACGGGCCGCCTCGGCAGCCGGGCTGGGGGTGGGCGAGGCGCCGGGCCGGATCCTGGCTCAGCCCGGGAACGACGGAGCGCGCACCCCATCGGCGACGAACGCCCAGCCCGGCCCCGACCGGACGTACAACTCGCCCTCCGACGTCGTCACGTACAACGCCCGCTCCCCCTTGCCGCCCGCGAGCGCGACGATCCCCTCGAGAGCCGGCAGCGCGCGCGTCTGCCCGGCCAGCGGCACCAGGTACACAGTGGTCGCCGTCGCGGCGGCGGTCTTGCCCAGCACCCCCAACGTCGACTCGTCGACCCACACCACGCGCGACGCCTCGGTCAGGGTGGCGCCCGTGGCGATCGGCTCCCCGAGCTGCAGCGGGGTGCCCTCCTGGTCGCGCACCACACCGGCGACGTCGAGGCTGAACCCGCTCGCGTCCGTCGACAACACGGCGACCCGCGTGCCGTCCCGCGCGACCCGCACCTCATGCACAGTGCGGCCCGCGAGCCAGTCGGCGCGCACCACCTGCTGGGCGCCGCCGGCCCGGACCGCAGTGATCACCGGGCCCTCGGGCCCCGCCGACGCGGTCCACACCCAGCCCAGCCGGTCCACCGACGGCGGGGCCAACGCCGCGGCCTCGAGCAGTTGCTCGTCGCCTCCGCCCGAGGCCGCGCGCACCAGCGTGCCGCCCCCGGACAGGACCACGCGCACGCTGCCGGCCTCGTTGCGGGCGGTGGCGGTGACGTCCAGCCCTGTCAGCGGTCCCACACCGGCCACCGGGGCCAACTCCCCCCGGCCGAGCGTCATGAGCGTGTCGTCCTGGACCACCTCCAGCGCCGCGTCGCTCGGCAACGAGCCACGGACCAGCCGCGCGGGCTCCCACGCGAGCGGCACCCCGCCGGCGAGGACCTCCACCGAGTTCACCCGGGCGATGTCCAGGGTAGCCTCGAGCTGGGCGAGCATCCGCGCGCGATCCTCCGCGTCGCCGAGCGCGGCCCCCGACAGCGACACCTCCGCGGTGCCGTCCGCGTCCACGAGCACCACGCCCGTCTCGAGTTGGACGCCGTCCGGAACCGCCGTGCGGACCGCGTCGCGCAGCCACGGCGACGGGCCCTCCATGAGCGGGCGGACCAGCGACGTGGCGAGGTTCCGCACCGGGATCCAGCGGGTCTCCGGCACCAGGTGCGAGTTGTCCGCGGACAGGAAGTAGATCGTCGCCTGGCGGAAGACGAGCTCGAAGTTCGGCTCCGACAGCACCACGCCGTTGTCCAGCCGGGAGATCCGCCTCTGCCCGCCGCTGTCCTTGACCAGGTCGAAGACCAAGGGCTGGAGCGATCCGGGGGCGCTCTCCTCGTAGACGCCGCTCGCGTCGATGCGGGCCGCCACGCCCACCTTCACCTGCACCTGGGTCTCCGTCAGCAGCGTGACCTCGGGGCTGCTGGCCGTGGGGTAGACGATCACCTGCTCGTTCGGGTTCCAGGTCGAGCGCACCTCGCCTGACAGGTACTCGCGGGCCACGGAGAACGTCGTGCTGACGTCGGCGGTCGTCTCGCGGCTGTACCCCGCGGCGTTGGCGTTGAGGAAGCCCTGGACGATCTCCATGGGCGAGGCGTCCTGCTCCGGCGAGTAGCCGAGCAGGGTCACCGGGGCGGGCTCGTTGACCTCCACGACGCCCTCGCCGACGGGACCGCGGGTGGGGATTGAGACGCAGGCCGTCAGCGCGACGGCCACGGCCAGCGCCACGGCGCCGCCACGGAGCGCGCGGATCGGGCGCCGGGTCATCGCACCTCCTGGTGGTCCAGCTCGTCGTCGAGCTCGGGGAGCGCCGCCGGGTCGAGCGACTGGCGCTCGGGCGCCGTGGGCGGCTCCGGGTCCTCGACGGGAACGAGGGGCAGCGGCGAGCCCTGCAGGCGGATGCCCGCGCGGCGCGGCAGGGTCAACCGGAAGCAGGCTCCGCCGCCCGGACGGCCCCACGCCTCGAGCCAGCCGCCGTGCAGGTGCGCGTCCTCAAGCGAGATCGCCAGCCCGAGCCCGGTGCCGCCCGTGGTGCGCGCACGTGCCGGGTCCGCACGCCAGAACCTGTCGAAGACGTGCGCGGCGGCCTCGTCGGTCATCCCCACACCGTGGTCGCGGACGGTGACGGCGATGGCCTGCGCGTCGGCGGCGAGGGTCACCGCCACCGTGC
>JAEWEI010000277.1 GCA_023389545.1 Actinomycetes bacterium
CGACCCAGGACCCGCGCAGGCTCGCGATGTACCGGCTCCGCGAGGTCCCGGCGTCGGTCCGCGCGGCCCTCGACGCGGTCACCGGGCGCCAGCCCGTGCACCTGGGGCCGCATGAGCCCGGAGTCGATGACGCGCTGGCGCGGTCGGCGAGCTGAGATCGGTCGCGTCAGTCCAGCGCCTTCACCCTCACGGCAATGGTGTCGCCAGATGGATCGCCGGGATCGGCAGGGATCCACTCCCCGCATCGGGCGTCGCCCACGAGGAAGTCTCGCAACTGGGCTGGATCGCCTGAGGCGATCCCCGCCTCGATGTAGGCCTGCGCACGATCGATGCTCTCGTTCGACGGCTCCACCGGTTGCGTCGGCATCGACACCGGCGGCGGAGTTGGTGCGGTACCCGTGGTCAGCCACGACTCGTATGCGGAGTACGCCGCCCGGCACTGGATGAAGTTCCGCACGATGCCCTGCGCCATGCTCGCCTGGACGTCCTCCTCCATCTGCTTCACCTTGCCGAAGGCCTCAGGACTGTCGAGGACTTCCTGCACGACAGCAGTGTCGAGGCCTTCGAAGACCGCCGACTCGGCGGACAGGTCCGGGGAGCCACAGCCCGCGAGCAGCAGGACGGCGACCGAGAGCGCGAGGGCTCCCACCCTCGTGCGGCGACATGACAACCCGCTCACTTCCCCTCAGCGATGAGCCCGCCCCGCAATCGGTCCGAACCCGACTTTTTGCCCGTGGCCTGGGAAGGTATCGACGCTCAGGGACCGGCACAAGCCCGGACGTCGTCGCCTACCGGCGGTTGCGGGTGGCGAGGTGGATGAGACCGCCGATCACCGCGATGCCGACCAGCGCGATGAGCAGCACTGTGGCGAAGGCGCGGACCGGGCTGGTGGACTGCGCGGCGGCGAAGGAGCTCGCGAAGACGGCGAGCGCGGCGGCGACGGCCATCGCCTTGCGGAGTTTGAGCCCGCGGTCCACGGTGGGGCTCATGCGTGGTGGCGGCGCGCGAACGCGACGAACTTCTCGAGGAACTGGTCGAGCCGCGCGGCGAGCTCGTCTTCTGGCGCCCCGGTGTCGTCGAAGGATGTGGGCGTGACCTGCAGGTACATCTCGGGCTGGCCCATGAGCACCATGTCGAGGGTGGGCAGTATCGACCGCAGGTGTGCCTGGGCGGCGGCCGTGCCGATGGGGCCGGGCGAGGCGCCGAGGATGGCGGCGGGCTTATCCGCGAGGGCGTTGGTGCCCTGGGGGTGGCTGGCGAAGTCGATGGCGTTCTTCAGCACGGCCGGGATGCTGCGGTTGTGCTCCGGCGTCACGAAGAGCAGGGCGTCGGAGGCGACGAGCGTCTCCTTGAACGTGAGCGCGACCTGCGGGTAGTCGACTTCGAGGTCGCGGTTGAACAGCGGCAGGTCGCCGATAGGGATCTCCGCGATCTTGACGCCCTCGGGCGCACGGGAGGCCAGCGCCTCCGCCAGCAGCCGGTTGAGCGACCCCTGAGCGAGGCTCCCGACGAGGCATCCGATCAACAGGTCCGCCACGATCCACCCACTTCTCTTTTCGAAGCAACTTCTCTTCCCGTAGTCTCACACAGATGACCGCCGACCCCGAGCGCGCCGGCGCCCTGGCGCGAGCCTTCGGGTTGCTCGGGAAGCGGTGGAACGGGGTGATCCTCGGCTGCCTGGCCGACGGGCCGCTCGGCTACTCCGCGCTCCGTCGCGCGGTGGGGGTCAGCGACTCAGTGCTCGCGGCGCGGTTGGCCGAGCTCGCGGCCGCGGGCGTCGTCGCCCGTGACGTCGACGCCGGCCCGCCGGTGAGCGTCCGGTACTCGTTGACCGCATCCGGGCACGCGCTCGTGCCCGGACTGAGAGAGCTCAGCCGGTGGGCGAAGGCCTATCTGCCCGATCCCGGGCGAGAGATCAGCGACGGGTCGAGGCCGTCACCGTGAACTTGGCGTTGCGGTCCACCTGACGCGTCGGCCCGACCACCTGCTCCAGCGTCGGCCGGTACATCAGGTGGGAGTTCCACACCACCCACAGCTCGCCGCCCGGGCGCAGCACCCTCGCCGCGTCGGCGAACAGCCGCCGGGCCAGCCCAGGGTGCACCGCGGCGCCCACGTGGAAGGGCGGGTTGAGCACCACCAGGTCGACGCTGGCGTCCTGAACGCCCGTCGCGGCGTCCGCCCGGAGCACCGTCACCCTGTCGGCGACGCCGTTGGCCTCCGCAGTGGCGCGGGACGACGTGACAGCCGCGAAGGACTCATCCGTCGCGGTGACCCGCAGGCCCGGCCGCGACTGGGCCAGCGTCACCGCAAGCACGCCCGTGCCGCATCCCAGGTCCAGGGTCGTGGCGGCATCCGGGGCCATCTGGTCCAGGTGCTCCAACAGGAACCGCGTCCCGATGTCCACACTCGTGCCCGCGAACGCGCCGCCGTGCGCGCACACCGTCACGTGACGCCCGCCGGGCAGATCCTCATGGCGCTCCGCAGCGGGCCAGCGCGGCGTGGGTTGCTGCTCCACGGGGAACGGGTCGCAGGCGATCAGCACCCGCGACTTCTGCCGCGCGAGCCGGGCCCGCACCGAGGCGAGATGCCGGCCGAGCACGTCGTTCATCGTGCGGCTCATGTGCTTCACCCGGCCACCGGCCACCACCACGACACCCGGGTCGGCGTGCTCCGCGATCAGACCGGCGATCTCGTCGAGCGCCTCCAACGAGCGCGGGAGCTGCAGCAGCACCACGCGGGCGCCCGCCACCAGCGCCGGCCCGAGCGGCAGCGACACGAAGGCGCCCGTCAGGCCCGCGCGCTCGGCGTTGGCCGCGAGCGCGAGCTCCCCGGTGAGGCGGTCCTGATGCGTCCGGATGCCCGTCGCCCCGAAGCGGTCGGCGGCGCCCAGGGTCAGCGCGCCGTAGTGGTCGCCGATGACGACCACCGTGCCGGACGGCGCCTGCTCCAGCTCGGGAGCGGCCTCGTCGAGGATGAGCCGGTCCGAGGCGTCCACGGCGAACAGGTTCGGCGCCTCCAGGTCCGGGGCGCGGCGCAGCGTGTCGAGCAGATCCTCGTTCATGACGTCACCCCCGAGACGTACGCCCAGGCGCCGTCCTGGCGCACGAACCTGCTGACCTCATGCTGCGACCCGGCGCCATCGGGCGATCGGTAGTACGCGCGGAACTCGACGGTCCCCTCCGCGTCGAGCAGGCCACCCGCCGAGCAGGCGACGATGTCGAGCCGGTACCAGCGGACATCCGGCTCGAGGTCGAGGCCAGCGGGCCGGGCGCTCGGGTGCCACGTCCGCAGCAGGTAGTCGGCGTCGCCGACGGCGAAGGCGCTGAACCTCGACCGCATCAACGCCTCGGCGGTGGGCGCCTGCGCCTGGCCGCGGTGGAACCGCCCGCAGCACTCGTCATAGGGCAGGCCGCTCAGGCAGGGGCACCGGTCGACTGTCACGGGGTCCATCATCCCGCGCCCCAGCGCGGGCCTGATCCGTGGAGGGCGTGCCGACGCTCCGAGATGTGGGCGCCTGAGCCGCGGTCTAGGGTCCGAAAGGCGGGCCTCGCCCGAGACCCGCTGCGGGGCAGGACCAGTCAGGGGGCGACCATGAGCGCAGACGACACCTCGGGCCTCTCGTCGATCACCGGCATCCACACCGTCGTGGTGCCCGTCGCGGACATGGACCAGGCGCTGGCCTTCTGGACGGGCGCCCTCGGCTTCGAGGTCCAGATGGACAGTCCGTTCGGCGAGGGCCAGCGCTGGGTCGAGGTCGCCGCGCGCGACGCCGACGTCGCAGCCACCACCATCGGGCTGATGAGCGGCAGCGGCCTGCCCACCGGGGTGAACACCGGCATCCGGCTGTCGACCTCCGACGCCGCCGCTGCCTGGAGGGCGCTCGCAGACGGCGGGGTCGATGTGGACGACCTGCTCTCCCTGCCCGGCGCCCCGCCGATGTTCACGTTCCGCGACGGCGACGGCAACGAGCTCGTCGTGGTCGAGATCGCGCCCTAAACCATTCGCGTCCTGGTCGTGCGTCCATCGGGCGTCCGAAGGTGGATGCGCACCGGACTGTCGTGGTCCTGGCCCTCGTGGGTGACATCGCCGTCTTCCCGAGCGGGTGCGCCGCACTGGCGGGCGACCACGAAGTCACCACGTCGACCACCGGGAGAACGCATGTCCATACGCGCGCATCTGCGCAAGATCGCCATCGCCCTACCCCTCGCCGTCGTCGCCGCGGCGCTCACCACGTCGCTCGTCGCCGCGCCCGCCTCCGCCCACGGGTCGGTCACCGACCCGCCCAGCCGCAACTGGGGCTGTCTGGACCGCTGGGGCGACCGGCACCAGGCCCCCGAGATGGCACAGCAGGACCCGATGTGCTGGGCCGCCTTCCAGGACAACCCCGCCGCGATGTGGAACTGGAACGGCCTGTTCCGCGAGGGTGTCGCCGGGCGCCACGAGCAGGTCATCCCCAACGGCCAGCTCTGCTCCGGCGGCCTCACGGAGGGCGGCCGTTACCGCTCCATGGACACGC
>JAEWEI010000446.1 GCA_023389545.1 Actinomycetes bacterium
CCCGGCCCCCACTGCCCCGCCGCTCGCGCTCGGCGCGATGTCCTTCGGCACGACCATCGCCGAGGACGACGCGTTCGTGTTGCTCGACGCCTACGTGGCCGCGGGCGGAGTGTGGATCGACACCGCCGACTGCTACGCGTTCTGGACCGACGAGAGCGGCCAGGGCGGGGCGAGCGAGCTGCTGCTCGGCCGGTGGCTCGCCGCACGGCCCGGCGTCCGGGAGCGCGTGCGGATCGCGACGAAGGTCGGATGCGAGCCGCTGTACCCGGGCAGCTACCCGGAGTTCTCCCAGGGCCTCGCGCCGGACGTCGTGCGCCGGGTCGCCGCGCAGAGCCTCGAGCGCATGGGCATCGACCACATCGACCTGTTCTGGGCGCACCGCGACGACCGGGCCGCCGACCTCGCCCAGACGGTCGAGGCGTTCGCCGGGCTCGTCGACGACGGTGTCGTCGGGCGGTGGGGCTACTCGAACACCGCGCTGTGGCGCGTGGAGCGCGCCGCCGAGCGCGCGCGCGCCCAGGGGATCACGGGACCGAGCGCCATCCAGGTCCGCTACACCTACCTCCAGCCGCGTCCGTTCGTGCGCGACCACGACCACGACCACAGGTTCGGCTGGATCACCGACGAGGTGCTCGACTACGCGGCGAGCAACCCCGGCATCGACCTGTGGGCGTACACCCCGCTGCTGTATGGCGCCTACGACCGCCCCGACCGGCAGATCTCCGACGCGTTCACGCACCCGGGCACCACCCGCCGGCTCGAGGTGCTCGCCGAGGTGGCGCGCGAGCTGGGCGTCACCCGCAGCGAGGTCGTGCTCGCGTGGCTCGCGGGCGGCGACCCGGTGGTCCGGCCGGTGGCGGGGGCGAGCACCCTGGCGCAGGTGGAGGCGGCGCTCGCCGGCGTCCGGCTGACGCTTCCGCCCGAGGCGCGTGAGCGCCTCGACGCCCCCTGGTGACGGGCGCCTGACGACGGAGGGCGGGCCGACGATGATCGTCGGCCCGCCCTCACTCGTTGAGCGCCAGTCCTCAGACGCCGCGGCGCAATGCGGTGATGGGCTCGATCGCGGCGGCCTTGAGCGCGGGATAGAAGCCCGCCGCGAGGCCGATCAGCCCGCCGGCGACGGCCGCGGCGCCCACCACTCCCAGGTCGAGGATCGGCACCCACGACCGCAGCGCGGACACGAGCACCACGACTGCCACGCCGAGTGACGCGCCGATGAGCCCGCCGATCAGCCCGATGATCGCCGACTCGACGATGAACTGGGCGGCGATGTCCCGCCGGGTGGCGCCCAGGGCCCGCCGCAACCCGATCTCGCCCACGCGCTCCATCACCGACAGCAGCGTGACGTTCGCGATCCCCACCCCGCCGATGAGCAGCGCCACGGCGCCCAGGGCCAGGAAGATCACGTCGACGTCCGCCTGGACGTTCTGCTGGACCGTGGAGCGGGCCGGCGGCGCCTTGACGCTGAAGCCGTCGGGGGAGTTGGGGTCGAGCGCGATGGGCGCCTGCTCCGCCACGACGTCGCCGGCCCCGGGGGCGATCCGCACTTGCAGCTCGGCGGGCGCCGCCAGGTCGAAGTCGGCCCGTGCGGTGCCCATGGGCAGGATCACCGCGTCGAGCACCTCAGTCTTGCGCTTCACGCCGTCGATGATGCCGATGACGGTGTACGAGTCCTCGCCGATGAAGATCGACGGCTGCCTGTCGACGCGGTGCACCCCGAGGGCCTCGGCTGCCCGCGCGCCCAGCACCGCCACCCGGTCCCCGCGCGCGTCGTGCCCGGAGTCGAAGTTGCGGCCGGTCACGACAGTGCCGCGCAGGGTCTCGAGCAGTCCCTCCGACGAGGCCCGCACCGGGACCGAGGTCCGGGCCGCCTGCGAGGGGTCGTTCACGGGCACCGAGGTGACCTGCGCGCCGCGGACGTCCACCTCGGCGAGGGTCCCCGCCGACTCCACGCCGGCGAGCCGGGACACGCGCTCGGCGGCGTCCCACGGGATCCGCGCCTTCGCGCGCGTCTGGCCGCCACCCGACGATGTCGCGGGCTCGATGACCACCTGGGTCGCGGCGACTGCGTCGAACTGCTTGTTGATCTGCCCGGCGGCGGTGTTCGCGAGCCCGATGGTGACGACCACTGACGCGATGCCCAGAACCGTGCCCATGATCGTCAGGATGAGCCGCCCGGGACGGGCGCCGATGCCGAACGTGGCCTCGGCGAAGAGGTCCCGCGGCCCGAACCTGTCACCGCGCGGGGGACGTGGGGCGACGACGAGGGCCGGTCGCGCGACGGAGCCGTTGGGGGCGTCGGGGGCGTCCCGGTCGGCGCCGGGGCGCGCCCGGGTCAGGAGCCGCCTCATGCGAGCTCGGTCAGTCGGCCGTCGGAGATCCGCACCCGCCGCTGGGCTCGCTCGGACACGTGGGAGTCGTGCGTGATCACCACGAGGGTGAGCCCGTCGCTGTGCAGCTCGTCGAACAGGTCGAGCACTCCCGCGGAGTTCACCGAGTCGAGGTTGCCGGTGGGCTCATCGGCCAGCAGCACCTGCGGCTCCGCGACGATGGCCCGGGCGATGGCGACTCGTTGCCGCTCACCGCCCGAGAGGACCGTGGGCAGGAAGTCGACCCGGTGGTCGAGGTGGACCCGGTGCAGCGCCGCGAGCGCCCGGTCGCGGCGCTGCGCCCGTGGCACCCCGGAGTACAAGGTGGCGAGCAGCACGTTGTCGAGCACTGTGCGGTGCGGCAGCAGGTGGAAGGACTGGAAGACGAAGCCGATGCAGCCGCCTCGCAGCCGTGAGCGGTCCGCCTCGGAGGCGGAGCCGGTCGGGCTCCCGTTGAGGAGGTACTCCCCGGAGCTGGGCCGGTCGAGCAGCCCCAGGATGTGCAGCAGGGTCGACTTGCCCGAACCCGAGGGGCCGATGATCGACAGGTACTCGCCCGCCTCGATGCGCAGGTCCGCCGAGTGCAGCGCCACGACCGGCGGATCCCCGGGGAACGAGCGGGTGAGCGCGGCGAACTCGATGACGGCGGGGACGGGCTCGGTCGACGGCTCGTCCAGGAGGACGTCGAGGATGCTCATCCCGCCGCCTCCGTCGCCGTGTCGGAGGCGCCCTCGGCGCCACGCACCCCCACAACGACAAGGTCGCCGGCAGCGATCGGCTCCTGCGAGCTGACGATCTGCACGTACCCGCCAGCCGCCAGGCCGGTCTCCACCGTCACGAGCTCGGTGTCGCCCTCGGCGTCCTGCCGCTCGATGCGGGACTCGCCGCCGGGGCCAGCCGTGAGCGCGGCCAGCGGCACGGCGAGGACCTCGCCGCCGGTGGAGCTCACCGGCACCTTGACCCGGACGTTCTCGCCGCCTTGGAGCGTGGAGAGCTGCTCCTGGGACAGGTCGCCGATCTGGAAGCGCACGGTGTGCCGGCCCTTCTGGCCGGTCGCGGACCCGGAGCCGCCGGGAGCGGACCCCTCGGCGCCCTCCGCGCCCTCGCCCTCGGCGTCTCCCGACCTGCTCGTCGAGCCCGGCGCCTCGATGGCCGTCACGGTGACCTGCACGTCCTGCCCGAGCACCGTCACGATGCCGGGGTTCCCGACGGCCAGCAGCGCGGCGTCGTCGGCGGACGCCGAGGCGACGATCTCGAGAGTCGCGCCCGAGACGGTCATGACGGGGCCGCTGACGATGGCGCCCAGTTTCACGCTCACGTTGTCGACGCGTCGGGGCAGGGAGGAGAGGAACACGACCTCGCTCGCGGGCAGCGCGGTGAGCGTCGCGTCCTTCGCCTCGGCGAGCAGGGTCTTGGCGTCGGCCAGGGCCCGCTGGGCGGCGGCCACCTGGGCCGCCTCCGCGGAAGTGCCGGCGCCCGCCAGCGTCTCCGCACGCTGGGCCTCGGCCACGGCGAGGGCCTCGCGGAGCCCTTCGACGTCGACGGGGGCCTCTTGCCCGGGCTCGGCGGAGGGCGTGCCCGCCTCTGCCGCCGCGAGCGCCCGTTGGGCGGCCCGCACCTGGTTGTCGGCCTGCAGGCGCTCCACGTCGGTGGCGCCTGAGGATGCCTTGGTCAGGGCGAGCTGGGCGGACGTGAGCTCGCTCTCGGCGCTGCGCACGGAGTCCTGCGCCATCTTGAGCGTGTCCTTGAGCTCCTTGCTGGGCGCCGGGGGCTGGTAGCCGACCTTCCGGTACAGCTCCACCACGCCGGCGGCGGTCGCGGCGTCGTACACGTCCGAGTCGGGCTTGCCGGCGTCGATGCCCAGGGCCGCGAGGGCCGACTTGAGCTGGAGGACGTCCGGCCCGGCGACGCCGGCCTGCAGGCTGCGGTACGTGGGCAACGCGCCAGGCAGCACGATCACCGGGCGCCCCGCGACCTCGAGGGCGACGCTGGCCGCGTCGACAGTCGAGCCGACCTCGGGCACCTGGCCCGTCACGACCGGCTGGCCCTTCACCTCGCCCGTCTCGATGCGGACCTCGGCCGGGTCGTCGTACAGCGGGTCGCCCCGCAGGGTCACGTCGTTGGCGATGACGCGGCTCTCCACGGGGACTGTCACCGCGCCGGCGACCGGGGGAGCGGCGTCCGCCTCGGCCTTGGCCGGCGACGTGATGAGCTGGCTGAGCCCCAGCCCGGCGGCGAGGCTGAGCACCGCGACGCCGGCCATCACGAGGATGGTGCGGTTGCCTTTCGGGATCGCGCGGGTCACTTGGTCGCCTTGGCGTCGGTGGCGTACTGCTCGATCCACGCGTCCAGCTCGGCCTTGTGCTCGTCGACGAACTCCTGCTCGAGGGCGAACTGCACCTCGCGCGTCTTCTCCTGGTAGCCGACCTTCGTCTGGCACTTCGCGTCGGCGACCGCCGTGGAGATCTCCTTCTCGCGCAGGGCGGTCTCCGCGGCCTTGTCCGTGCCGGCCTCCGGGTCAGCGGACTCCCAGAGTGCCGAGTACGCGTCAGAGATGCTGGTGGCGGCGTCCTGGACCTTCGCGAAGTCGAAGCCCGCCTCGTTCATGCAGTCCGACCACTCGGCGTCGAGCGCTGTGAGCTTCGGGTCGGCGGCGACCTTCTCGTACATCCGGCCGATCTCGCCCTGCAGCTCGACGAACGCCGGGTCCTCATACGCGGAGTTGGCGGCGCCGTACGTGTCGTTGCTCGCCTTGCCGTAGCAGCCTGCGGTCGTCCAGTCCCAGGTCTGCTCCACGTCCTCCTCGAGGGACTCCGGCTGCTGCGGCCCCCACAGGGCCTCCCAGTAGGCGGCCTGCTCGCTCTCGGACATGGCCGCGACGTAATCGGCATTCGGGTCCTCCGGGATGGCCTCCTCGCCGTCCTCCGACTCGGGGCCCATCGCGTAGCCGTAGCCGTGCTTCTGCGCGAACTCCTCGGTGCCCCACTCGAGGTCCTCGTCCCAGGCGAACGAGCTGCCCGCGGAGTCCTGCGGGGTGTACTCGAACCCCGCCTCCTGCATGCAGGCCGCGATGATGTTCTCCTGCTCCACCTGGAGCTTCTCGTAGTCGAGGTCCTCGAAGGCGCTCGTGACCGGCTTGAGGTACGCCTCGAGCGGCCCCTCGGCCGACTTGGCGGTCTTCCCCGCCCCGTCGTCGCTGCTCCCGCAGCCGCTGAGCAGGAGCAGTGCGCAACCGGCAGCGGCGGCGGCGGTGAACGGGACGGACCTCATGGGTGTGCCTCTCTGTGGAACGGGGAGCGCGGGCGCGCGCGGGTTGGTCAGATTGTCGGTTTTGACCCTCTGAAGAACTTAGCAACGGGGAGGCTGTTGCGGGTCAACCCTGCGGATGAGTGGCTGTTCAGGCACGTGGCGCCTCGGGTGGACAACGCTTTGACCACGGGCTGACGGCACGGCGGGCCGGGCGACCGGTCGCGTGCCTCACTCGTCCGTGGCGTACTGCTCGATCCAGGCGTCGAGCTCGGCCTTGTGGGCGTCGATGAACTCCTGCTCGAGGGCGAACTGCACCTCCTGGGCTTTCTCGGGGTAGGCGACCTTCTCCTGGCATTTCGCGTCGGCGATCGCCGTGACCATCTCCTTGTCGCCCAGGTCAGCCCTCGCGGTCTCGTCAGCCGACTCCGAGAGCGCGGCGTAGGCCTCGGCAATGCTGTCGCCGGCTTCGCGGACCTTGGCGAAGTCGAAGCCCGCCTCGTTCATGCACGCGGACCACTCGGCGGTGATCGCCGCGAGCCTCGGGTCGTCCGGGACCTTCTCGAACATCCGCCTTTGCTCCTCATGGAGGTCCTCGAAGGCGGGGTCCTCATAGGCGGCGTTGAGATTGCTGTACACCTCGTGGTTCGCCTTCGCATAGCAGCCGCCCTTGGTCCAGTCCCACTCGGACTCGGCGTCCACGTCTTGCTGGTCGCCGAACAAGGCCAGGCTGTAGGCGGCTGCCTCGCTCTCCGACATGGCCGCGAGGTAGTCGGCGTCCGGGCTGACGACCTCCTCCTCGGCGATCTCCAGCTCCGGGCTGGCCGACCAGCCGTAGCCGTACTTCTCGGCCCACTCCACAGGGCCCATCTTCTCCGCGTCGGCCAACGAGGCCGGTTGGCTCGGGACGTCCTGGGGCGTGTACTCGAACCCTGCCTCCTGCATGCAGGAGGCGATGAGGTTCTGCGCCTTCTTGTGGCGCTTCGCGGCATCGTCGGCGTTGTCGCTCGGGATCGACTTCGTGTACGCGTGAAGCGGGCTCTCCTTCGCCGCGGAGTCACTCCCGGTGTCGGAGCCGCTGCTGCTACCGCTACCGCCGCCGGTGCCGCGGCTGCCGCCGCCGTCGCTGCAGGCGCTGAGCAAGAGAAGTGCGCCGACAGCGGCGGCGACGGTGAACGGGACGGACCTCATGGGTGTGCCTTCCTGCGGAACGGTGGTTCGCGGGCGGCGATGGAGCGGGCGCGCGCGTGTCAGATCGTCGGTGGTGATCCCGACGAACCTAGGCAACGGGCGGCGGTCGCGGGTCGATCCTGCGGATGACTTGGCTGTTCAGGAACGTGGACCTCAGGCCGACAACGGTTTGCCGCGGTGGAACGTCGCGGCCGGGAGCCGGGGCTGTGTCGGTCACCTGGTCGCCTGGGGCGCCGCGGCGTACTGGCCGACCCAGGCGTCGAGCTCGGCCTTGTGCTCGTCGACGAACTCCTGCTCGTAGGCGATGACGACCTCCATGACGGTCGCGTCGTACCCGACCTCCTTCTGGCACCTCGCGTCGGCGACGGCCGTGGCCACCTCGCGCTCGCGCAGGGCCGTCTCGGCGGCCTTGTCCGTGCCGGTCTCCGGGTCGGCCCCGTCCCAGAGAGCCGCGTACTGCTCGGCGAAGCTGTTGTTCGCGTCCATGACCTGCGCGAAGTCGTAACCCGCCTTGTTCATGCAGTCCGACCATGCGGCGTCGACAGCCGTGACCTTCGGGTCGGCGTAGACCTCCTCGTAGAGCCGGGAGATCTGCTCGCCGAGGTCGGCGTAGGCCGGGTCCTCGAAGGCGGCCATCGGGCTGGCGGCCCAGGCCTCGTTGCTGGCCTTGCCGTAGCAGCCCGCCTTCGTCCAGTCCCACGCGTACTCGGCATCGTCGTCGATGGGCGCGTCCTGCTCACCCCAGAGCGCCAGTTCGTAGGCGGCTCGCTCGGTCGCGGACATGGCCGCGAGGTAGTCGGCGTTCGGGTCTGCCGACTCGGTCTCGTCGCTCTCGGGCTCCGGGCTCGAGTACCCGTAGCCCTCCCTCGCGGCGTGCTCCTCGGTGAACTCGAACGTGTCCTCGTCCTTGCGGTAGTCGGCACTCGATATTTCCCGAGGGGTGTACTCGAACCCCGCGTCCTGCATGCAGGACGCGATGGCGTTCTCCTCCTCGGTGTGGACCTTCTGGTAGTCGATGTCGTAGAGGGCGTCCACGTAGGCCGTGAGGGGCGCGTCCGCCTTGCTCCGCTTGCCGGGCTCGGTGTCTTCACCGCCGGCGCATGCGCTGAGCAACAGCAGCGCGCAGCTGGCGATGGCGGTGATCGGGATGGTCCTCATGGGTGTGCCTTCCTGCGGAACGGTGTGGGAGCGGGTGGCGGTCGAGCCGGCGCGCGCAGCGGCAGTAGGTGGTGAGGGCGACTCGGCGCGTCGAACTATACACACCATGTATACACCCCGCGTATAGAGGGTTGAGTTCTGTGACCGCGCGCGTTCGGACCCCGTCGTCGGGTCGCACGAGCGCGGCTCTCCTACGCCCGGCGCCGTCTGCGAGTCACCGCTCGACGCCGTCGAGCTTGGCCTGGATCGGCTGCGGGTGCGCCTCGATCGGGCTGCCGGACGCGCCGGCGCCCCAGGTCGACGGTGCTCGGCTCAGTAGCGGATGGCGTCGATGACCTTGACGCGGACCGCCACGGTCGCCGGGATGAGCCCCGCGAGCGCGCCGACGCCGGTGGCGCAGGCCATGCCGACCATGGCCGCGGAGAGCGGGAACGGCGGCATGTCCTCGATGCCGCCGCCGAAGACCCGCTCGACAGGGATGTTCTTGATGATCGCGACGGCGATGACGACGCCGACCAGGCCCGCCACGACTGTGGCGACCACCGACTCCATGAGCACCCCGAAGAACACCCGGCCCGAGGTCGCGCCGAAGCTGCGCCGGATGCCGATCTCGCGGATGCGGTGCCGCACGGTCACCAGGGCGATGTTCACCAGTCCGAGCCCGCCGAGCAGCAGCGCGAACCCCCCGACGCCCAGCACGACCCACTTGGTGGCGCTGTCCAGGGCGTTGTAGTACTCGTTCGGGTAGACGCTGACCTCGTACCCCGGCATCAGGGCCCTGAGGTCGCGCTCGATGAGCGGCTGCAGCTCTTCCGACATCTCCGGGGGGACCCACATCCGCAGCGATGGGACGTTCCCGTACGTGTCCGTGGTGGTGGCCCAGCGGGTCATGTGGCTGGTCAGGCCATAGGCGGCTGGCGGCTCGTCCCGCCAACTGTTCGGGTACACGCCGATCACCTCGGAGCGCACCGGGGTCGCGCCGCCGAGGACGATGGTCGGGTGCGTGTCGAGCGGGGGCTCGCCCAGGGCCTTCCAGAACGCCTCGTTGACCACCACTGCGGGCGCCAGGCGTTCCTCGTCGCTGTCGGCGAACCAGCGCCCCTCGGTGGTCTGGAACCGGTTGATCACCCCGAAGTCGGGGTCGACGACCTGGACATCGACCATCATCGTCCCGGTCGGGAAGCGGAAAGGCGCCTGCGTCCAGCCCATGCGCGACCAGTACTCGATGCCGTACTGCTCGACGACGCGGGTGTAGGCCGCCCCGATCTGCGCCGCGTCGGGGGTGGGAGGCGTTGAGCCGGCGTCGCCCGACCACGCCTGGTAGGCGTTGGCGTTCAGGGTCACCTCGCGGCCGTTGTACCGCTCGGACTGCTCGCGGAACGCCTGGTTCATCATCTGCACGGCCGCGGTGATGCCGGTGATCGCCGTGACGGCGACAGCGACGCCGATGAGCGCGAGCAGCACCCGCAGCTTGTGGATGCGCAGCTCGTCCCACGCCTCGACCAGGGTGCTGACGATGCCGGTCATGCGCGCACCCCGCCCGGGACCTCGGCGGCGTCGGTGGGCACGCCGGTGGGCACGTCGCCCACCCACTCCGTCACCTGGCCGGGCGCGTTGAGGACGATCGGCACCAGCACCCCCTCGGCCAGCCGGTAGTGCCGTTGCGCGCGGGCCGCGACGGCGAGGTCGTGCGTGATCGCGATCAGCGCGGCGCCGGTCTGCGCCGCGATCTCATCGAGCAGCGCCATGACCTCGCCGCCCGTGTCGACGTCAAGGGCCCCGGTGGGCTCGTCCGCGAGGATCACCCGCGGCCCGCGGACCAGTGCCCGGGCGATGGCCACGCGCTGCTGCTCCCCGCCGGAGAGCTTCTCGGGCATGTCGTCGAGCCGGTCGCCGAGGCCCACCCGGTCGAGCATCTCGGCGGCGAGCGCGCGCCGCTTCCAGAACTGGCGGCCGCGCGCGTACATCAGCGGCGCCGCGACGTTCTCCAGCGCGGTGCGGCCCGCCATGAGGTTGAACTGCTGGAACACGAAGCCGAAGTCCTC
>JAEWEI010000451.1 GCA_023389545.1 Actinomycetes bacterium
CGCCCGCGACGATGGCGCCGTCCGAGCCCTCCACGATCTCGGCGGTGGCCGGGCCCACGGCGCCGAGCAGCGGCCTGGCGAAGGTCCGGGTGGGCGCCAGCGGCAGCGTGTCAGGCACCGCGTTCACCCCGTGCAGCGCGCTCAACGTGGCGACGTCGTACGCAGGGTCGCCCACCCGCACGACGATCGCCTCGACGAAGGCCTTCTCCCCTGCTGCCGCGACACGAGCCGCATAGGCGTCGGGGTCCATCTCGAGCGCCGTCGCCAGCTCCCGCGCCACATCGTCCTGGCCCAGCGGATCCGGCACGCGCGTCTTGTCGACGCCGAGCCGCACCACGGGCCGGTCCTCGACGATCGACGCGCCGCCGGCGCCCACCACGTCGCCGCGCTCGGCCCTGTCGCGCGAGACGGTCAGCACCTCGTCAGCGGTGAGGTCCGGGGCGAGCATCGACGGCGACCAGGTGGGCTGCCACTGCCCGTCCACACGCGTGAGCCTCGCCGTGGTGGTGTACGTCCAGTCGACGTCGCCGGAATCGACGTCCCAGGTGTGCGCCAGCGTCGCGACGGCCTTGTCCTCGTCCGCCTCGTCGATGGCCACGTTCTCCAGGGTGACCACCGGCGTCCAGCGCGCGAGCTCCGCGAACGCCTTCTCGCGGACATCCGCCGCGGTGGCGGCATCGGCGTCCGTCAGGCCCGAGTCCGCGAAGTCGCCGGAGGACAGAGCGTCGGCGAGCGCGGTGGCCGCGTCCTCCGGTCCGGGCTGCGCCGACGTGCAGCCCACCAGCGTGCCCGCCACCAGGGCGAGCCCCAGCAGGGTCCGCAGGCCCATCCCCCCGGAAATGTCCCGCATGCCGACCATCTGCGTCTCCCCACCTCGTGCCGCCACCCGCGCCGGCGACCTCGCCGCGAGAGGGATCCCGCGCGCCGCGCCCCGCCATCCTGCCCGACCAGCGCCGCCGATCAGGCCCAACTGTCAGTCGTGGTGCCCGCGCTCATGCTGCGCATGCCGCTCCGGCTCGAGCTGGAAGGTGGAGTGCTCGATCGAGATGGGGAAATGCTCCGCCACGCAGGACTGCAGCGCGTCGAGCATCTGCGGCGCATGCCCGTCGTGGAAGCACGAGTCATCCACCACCACGTGCGCGGTGAGCACCGGCAGCCCGGTGGCGATCTGCGTGACATGCAGATCGTGCACCTCGACCACCCGGGGGACGCCCAGCAGGTGCTCACGCACCGACTCCAGGTCCAGGCCGCGCGGGGTGGACTCCAGCAGCACGTCCACCGTCTCGCGCAGCAGGCGCAGCGTGCGCGGCAGGATCAACGCGCCGATGAGCAGGGCCACCACGGCATCGGCGCGCGTCCACCCGGTGAGCGCGATGACGATCGCGGCGATGATCACCGCCACCGATCCGAGGGCGTCGTTCAGCACCTCGAGGAACGCGGCGCGCATGTTGAAGCTCGACGAGCGGCCGCCCGCCAGCACCACCAGCGCGACCACGTTGCCCACCAGGCCCACGATGCCGAAGACGAGCATCTCGGTGGAGGCCACCTCAGCCGGGGAGAACAGCCGTTGCACGGCCTCCACCAGCACATACACGCCGACGATCAGCAGAACCGCCGCCTGGGCCGTCGCGGCCAGCACCTCCGCGCGGCGCAGGCCCCACGTGCGGCGGTCCGTCGCGGGACGGGTCACCAGCGACGCGGCGACCAGCGCCATGAGCAGGCCACCGGCATCGGTGAGCATGTGCGCGGAGTCGACGAGCAGCGAGAGCGAGCCGCTGAGCAGGGCGCCCACCAGCTGCGCGACGAGCACCGTTGTGGTGATGCCGAACGCGACGGCCAGACGACCACGGTGCTGCCCAGCGGGCGAGCTGCCCACATGGTGGTGGTCGTGCCCCATGTCACCTCCGGTCCTCGGGCCGTGAACCGCGACTGCGGGCGGCCACCCTGACCGTACCCGCGTTCACGCGGTGCGCTGTCAGCGGCTGTCCGGCCACCGAAGCCGTGTCCCGGTGGCCCAATCCCCGGCGGGATCGGCCGCGCTAGGCCAGAGTGGGCCGATGGCGGACGAGCAGGAAGTCGCAGGTCAGCACGCAGGTCAGCACGCAGGTCAGCGCCCCCAAGGCGGTGATCGCCCTGCGGAGCGCCCTCAGTCGCTCGGCGCCTTGCTGGGCGCCGCCCTGGCGGACGACCCCGGCTTCGCGCACGTGCTGCCCCACGCGGCGGCCCGCAGCGCGACCCTGCGGGCCGTCTACACCTTCACCGCGCGGGACGCCCTGCGCGCGGGACGGGTGCTCGCGGCCCACGACAGGGCAGGGCTCGCCGGGGTCGCCCTCTGGCGCCCGCCAGGATCCGCGGCCCTGAGCGCCCGGCGGTGGCTGCGCGCCGCCCCGGACGCCGCCAAGGTGCTGTGGCACGCCGGCCGGCGCACACCCGCCCTGCTGCGCCTCGCCTCGCAGATCGGGGAGGCAGTGCCGGTGGACGCCTGGTACCTCCAAGCCCTCGGCGTGCGGGCCGATGCCCAACGGCGCGGCCATGGCCGCCGGCTCGTGCAGCCCATGCTCGACGAGGCCGACGCCCAGGGGATCCCCTGCTGCCTGGAGACCTTCCACCTGTCGAACGTGCCGTACTACGAGTCGCTGGGCTTCGTGGCGCCGGCCGGCCCGATGCCCCTGTTCCCTGGCGGGCCGCCCGTGGTGCGCATGAGCCGGCCGCCTGGGGCCAAGTGACGGCGCAGATCTGCCGGGCTATCAGGCCAGGCGGAAGGCGAGCTCAGTGCGGCACACCACGTCCGGCACCTCAGGGGGGCCGTCGGTGAGGTCGTACTCGACCCGCCCGCCCCACACCGAGCCACGATCCGTCGACCAGCGGTCCAGGGTGAAGCCCTTCGAGCCGACCCACCACTCGAGCATCTGCCGGACCTCGCCGAGCTGCGCCACGTCGCCGTCATGCACCACCCAGGCGTAGTAGCCCGCGGGCAGGCGGTCCAGGCGCACGCCCTGATCAGCGCTCGAGGCCTGGCGCCTCTCCACCGCCTCGATGAGCTGCGGCATGGTGGAGCGGGCCACCGGATAGCCGACGTCCACCTGCAGGCGCCTGCCTGTGCCCACCACGAGGTAGCGCACCAGCGGGGCCCCGCCGGGCAGGAACTCGTGCAGGTCGAACCACAACCGGACGGCATCCAGCATGCGTGCCGACTCCTCGGCCAGCGAGTCCACAGTCACGCTCGCGCGGAGCGCGGCGTAGGGCTGTTCGTTCCGTCGAGAGCACTCCGGTTCTGCCATGCCGACCACCCCTCCCCCGGTCGGGCCCCGTCTTTCAGTCTCCGACGGGGCCCGCTCCAGCACAAGCGTCCCGACGACCCGGATGCCTGGCCGTGCTCGCGGCGCTCAGGCCGCCGCGCAGGTCACCGTGGCGCCGCTCACCGAGCCCGTGCCCTGGAACCCGAGGTCGGTGGAAGCGCCCGCCGCCAGCCGCGCGTTCCACGCCGCCGGGTCGATGGCCACCGTGCCGGTCGAGCCCGTCGCGCGGCCGCTCCACAGGTGGGTGATCGAGCCGTTCGGCAGGGTGAGTGTGAGCCGCCAGCCGTCGACTCCCGCGCTTCCCGCCGTCACCCGGATGCCGGTGACGAAGCCTCCGGGCCAGGTGCTGCCCGGGGTCAGGACGGCGGAGCAGGCGCCGCCGGGGGTCGGCGTCGGGGGCGTCTGCGTGGGCGCTGTCGGCGTCGGGGTGGTCGGCGTCGGGGTGGTCGGGTTCGGGGTGGTGGGGCTGACGCCGTTGAGGACCGCCGCCAGCGCCGGGTACCAGACGTTCGCCATCTTGGTGATCCCCGCCGGATCGGACGGGTGCACGCCGTCGTACGTGTCGGTGGCGGGAACCCAGCCGGTCCACTGGTCGACCACGGTGATCGGCGACGCGCTGGTGGTCTTCGCAGCGGCCCAGCCGGGGATCGCATTGTTCAGCGCGACGGTGCGGGCGGGGCACTCGGCGCAGGTCGAGGGCGCCACGGGGATGATCTTGGCGACCAGGATCTTCATATTCGGGTTGCTGGCCCGCATCTGGTCCACGAGCTTGGAGTACGCGGCCAGGATCTGGTCGGTGGGCCGATTGCTCCACACGTCGTTGGTGCCGAAGTGCATCATCACCACGTCGGGCTTCGACGCCGCGAGCCAGCCGACGAGCTGGTTCTGATCGGCGACGTTCGTCACCAGGAAGCCGCCGTGGCCCTCGTTGTCGCCGTCATGGGCGATCCCGCAGCCCTGCGCGGGCAGTGTGCCGACCATGTCGACGTTCGTGTGGCCGTTCTGCTGCAGCTTCTGCCACAGCAGGGCCCGCCAGCATCCTGGGGAGCCGGTGATCGAGTCGCCCAGCGCCATCACCCGCACCGGGGTGGCTGCCTCCGAGCGGGGCGCCGCGGCGATCACACCGATCGCCGCCATCCCCGCGAGGAGCAGCACGATCAATGCAGCGAGCCTTCGGACCATGAGCTGACCGGACATGCGCGTCCCCCTTGACGACAAGGCCCCTTGGCCACAGGCGACGCGGCACGGTCACACGAAGGCGACCCGGCGTCTGGCGGCGATCGTGCCGGGGGCCGTCCGGCGCTGCCACCGGACGAATCGCTTCAGCGGGGGTCGAAGCGCACGAAGAGCGTGCGGGCTCCCACCTCGCGCCACACCTGCTCGGCATCCGGCGCCGATCCCGTCGGGACGGACGCGCCCACGGAACGCGCGATGCGCCGGGCGGTCCGCGGCCTGGACGCCGCGAGGGCGACCATCCGCTCCGCCGCGTCCGAACCCGGCGACCACCGTGAGGGCGCCCGTGGGCTCGCGCTCGACGATCTCCAGCACGGCCTGGCGCGGCTCGCCCGTGACCCGTCCCCGATGGGTCAGGAGCATGAAGCCCGAGCCGAGCATCCCGCCCAGCCCTCGACGGTAGAGCCCGAGCGGCGCGCGGAAGAACCGGCGACGCCACCCGGTCGGAGGGCTGGACGGGGAGGGGCTCACACGTACGAAGAGTACGCAGGCAGGTCGAGCACGCCGTTCCCGGAGAGCCCGATCACGATCACCTCGGGCTCGGTCACCTGGCGCGCGTGTGCCAGCGCCGCCGCGACGGCGTGTGTCGACTCGGGCGCGGGGACGATGCCCTCGGCGCGGGCGAACTCGATGCCCGCGGCGAACGCGTCGTCCTGCTCGACGGCGACGGCCTCCATGAGCCCCAGGTTCACGGCGTGCGAGACCATCGGCG
>JAEWEI010000454.1 GCA_023389545.1 Actinomycetes bacterium
CGCCGGAGCTGAGCGGCAGCGCCGTCGTCGCGGGCCAGGACGTGCTGGCTCCCCCGCTGACGCGCACGGTCATGACGTCGGCGCCCTCGGCGACCCGCTCGGACCAGGTGGTGACCTCACCGGCCGCCAGCACGCGCGTCCCGCCCGCGCCGCTGACCTCGACCTCGACGTCGCCCCGCAGCGCGGCGTGCACGCGGCCGCCGCTGATGTCGACGAGGGCGAAGGGCAGCAGCCCGCTAATGCCGCCGCGCAGCAGCACCTCGAGCTGGTCGGTGAGGCCGCCGTGCGCGGGTATCGCCTCCCACACGGCGCGGACCGTCTGGGGGGCCGTGCTCGGCGCGAGCAGCGCGACGACGCCTCCGCCGACGACGGCGTGCCACTGTCCAGGGGCGTACTCCGGCACGATCACTGTCAGATCTCCCTCGTCCTGGCACGCGGCACTGTGGCGCCGTCGAGCATCTCGTCCCATGCGCTCACGTCGAGGCCTGCGCCCGCGCGAGGAACAGTCATGTGGGTGTCTCCCTCGTGGGCCGTCGCCACGTCCACCACCACCGTGCTCACGTTGTCGTGGCCGCCTGCCTCGACGGCGAGGCGCACGAGCTCCTGGGCGGCGTCCTGCGGGTCGGCGAGCTCCCCGAGCACCCCGGCGATGGCCGCGTCGGAGAGCTCTCCGGTGAGGCCGTCGGAGCACACCAGGAGCCGGTCGTGCGGCCCGGCGGGGATCATCCAGTAGTCAGGCTCGGGCGCGGCGCCGCTGCCGAGCGCGCGGGTGAGCACGTGGCGCTCGGGGTGGGTGCGCGCCTGTCCCGGGTTGATCTCGCCGCTGTCGAGCATCTCCTGGACCACCGAGTGGTCCACGCTGATCTGCCGGAGCACGCCGTCGACCCAGCGGTAGACGCGTGAGTCGCCGACGTTGAAGACCAGCCAGTAGGAGCTGCCCTCGTGCTCCGCGACGGCGACCCCGGCCACCGTGGTGCCGCAGGGGCGCCCGTCGAGGGTCTCGCGGATGCGCTCGGCGGTGCGCGTGAAGCAGGTGTGCACGTCGTCCGAGGTGGCGTGGGGGCGTCCGGCCAGCTGGGCGAACTCCTCGACGGCGAGCCGGCTCGCGACATCGCCCGCGTCATGCCCGCCCATGCCGTCGGCGACGAGGAAGACCGGAGGGTAGGCCAGCAGGGCGTCCTCGTTGACCGCGCGCACGAGCCCACGATCGGTCGCGGATCCCCACGACGTGCGCAACCGTTCACCCCCAGGAAGTGTCCGGGACGGCATGGCGCCCCCGAACTCGTTGTATCGGCCCACATCGTGCCCTAGTTGAGGGATAGATGCGTACCGCCGCCCACCAGGTCAGATGCCGAGCTGGTACACGCCCCAGTAGGCGAGCACGACCAGCAGCACCGCCGAGCCGAGCAGTGTCGCGCCCAGGCTCCCGACGGCGACGGCGCCGCGCGCGATCATCGCCCGCTCATCGCGCAGATGGCGCACCCGGTCGAGGAGCATGACGGCCGCGACCACGGCGCCGATGCCCAGGGCGCGCACCGCCAGCCACCCGCCCTGCACGATCCACACGTTGCGCTCGTATCCGAGCGCGAGCCGTGCCACGGCGAGCAGGTACCAGATCAGGGCGCCGATGGTGAGCAGCGCGAGCAGCCCGAGGGCCCACGTGCGCGCGGCCACGCCGGGCGCCACGTCGCGGCGCGCGGCCGATCCGCGCAGCCGTGCCACGGCGCCTGCGCCGAGCATCACCAGCGGTCCCAGCACCACGAGCCCCGCGCCGGCGGCCGCGACGCCGACCAGCACATCCCCGTCGCCCAACCAGCGCGGCGTCGGCACCGGGCCGGCCAGGTACACCTGCACCGGGTCCGCCCCCGCGATGCGCGGCGCGGCCCCGGCGGTGGTGGGCAGCCCGCCGACCCAGTCGGACAGGTCCCGCAGGAACGTCGCGGAGACCTTGCCGTCGACCTTCAGCCCGTGGTTGGCGTCCTCGTAGTAGCGCACGGTGATGTCGGTGTTCCCGACGATCGCCGTGTCGCGGATGACCTGCTCGGCGCCCTGCACCATCGGCATGGACAGGTCGGCGGCGCCGTAGACGACCAGCACCGGCTGGGTCATCTGCCGCTGGAAGGGGGCGACGTCGAAGTCGACGTACTCGAAGTCCCCGCCGGGCAGCGACATGCCGACGGCCCGCGGGATCGCCCGGAAGACGCCGGCGGGCACGCCTGTGTTCCGCAGGTAGGCGTCGGTGGCGAACGCGGCCTGCTGGCGCGGCGGCACCACTGGCGCCGAGACCAGCACCACGAACGCCACCTGCGCGTCTCGCGCCGCTATCACCGGGGCGATCCAGGCGCCCTCGCTCTCGCCGTAGACGCCCACCTGGTCGGGGTCGACGCCGGGCACGGTCCGCAGCAGCCGCACCGACTCCTCGTAGTCCGCGGCCATCGCCTCGTAGTCGCGATGGCTCGTGGTGTAGGTGTCCATCCGCTTGCTGGGCACCAGGGCCACGACGCCGGACTCCGCGAGCGCCTGCGCCTGCGCGCCGAACGCCTCCTCCGACTGGCCGGTCCCCGCGCCGTGGATGAACACGACCCCGGGCCGCCCCTCGGGCGCGCCGATCGGCTCCATGAGGCGGGC
>JAEWEI010000131.1 GCA_023389545.1 Actinomycetes bacterium
ACCGGCCCGGTGCTGCTCGTCGCGCACTCCTACGGCGGCGCCGTGGTCACGAACGCCGCGACGTCCGATCCCGATGTCGTGGGCATCGTCTACGTCAACGCGTTCGCGCCCGCTGAGGGCGAGACGCTCCTGGGCCTGCTGACGTCAGCCGGCCCCCTCGACATCGAGGCGCTGTTCGACGCCGTGGTCTACCCCGGCGCCCCGGAGGGCGACGTCGACCTGTACCTCAAGACCCCGGTGTACACGAACGTGTTCGCCGCCGGGGTGCCCGCCAAGCGCGCAGCGGTGCTCGCGGCGGGGCAGCGGCCCATCACGCTCAGCGCCGCCACCGAGCCCTCGGGCGCCCCGGCGTGGGCCACGCTGCCGAGCTGGTACGTGCTAGGCACGGAGGACCAGATCATCCCGCCGAGCCTGCAGGAGTCGATGGCCACCCGGGCCGGGTCCACGATCACCCGCGTCAAGGCGGGCCACCTCACCCTGGTCACCGACCCCGGCGCCGTCGTGAAGGCCGTCAAGGCGGCGGTGCGCGCCACGTCGTGACCCGCGGCGCCCGGCCGTGCACGCCACGGCCAGGCGCACGCCCTCACGGCTCGACGCGCCGTGTCAGGCGCACCGTCAGCGCCGCACCGTCAGGCCGCGCGTCTGACCTCGTCGCCGTGGACGATCAGCGCCCACAGCACCACCACGCACAGGACGATCGCGACGAGCGACCACCAGGGCGTCGCGGGCAGCGAGACGAACTGCGCCAGCAGGTTGAACACGATCAGCACGATCGCGATCAGCCGAGCCCAGGCGGCGCCGCCGAACAGCGCGAGCCCGACGAGCACCATCAGCACGCCGAGCGCCAGGTGGACCCATCCCCACGCCGAGACGTCGATGACGGCGACGGCGTCGCCATTCGACGCGATCACGGTGTCCGGGCTGAACACAGCGATCAGTCCGGAGATCACCCCGAACAGCCCGACCGTCACCAAGACGGCCGCCGCGAACCACACCCATCCGACCCATGCCGTGACACGACCCTGTTCCATGGCAGCCCCCCTGCTCCGGTGACCTCATCGTCAACCCAGACCGAGCGGTCGACAACCGGACCGAACGGACGCCGGTCGCTCGTCAGGCGATGGGCAGCCCTTCCTCGACGGTCCGCACCCGGCCCGCGTCGAGCCGCACCAGCCGGTCCGCGGTGCGCACGGCGCCGGGCCGGTGCGCGATGACCAGCACGGTGCGCCCGACGGCCGCCTCGGCGAACGCCGCCTGGATCTCGGCCTCCGTCTCCACGTCGAGCTGGCTCGTGGCCTCGTCGAGCACCAGCACCGGCGCGTCGGCCAGCAGCGCGCGGGCGATCGCGACGCGCTGGCGCTGGCCGCCGGAGAGCCGCTCGCCATGCTCGCCCACGACCGTCTCGTATCCGGCGGGCATCGCGGCGATGGCGTCATGCAGGGCCGCGCGACGGCACGCGTCTGCCAGCTCCCCGTCGGTGGCGTCGGGGCGGGCCAGGCGCAGGTTCGCCGCGATGGTGTCGTTGAACAGGTAGGTGCTCTGCCCGACGACGGCGACGCTGCGGCGCAGATCAGCCAGGCTCAGGTCGCGCACGTTGACGCCGCCCAGCAGCACGCGTCCGGCCGACGGGTCCCAGCTGCGGGTGAGCAGGTGCACGAGCGTCGACTTGCCCGAGCCCGAGGGGCCGACGACGGCGGTGGTGGACCCGGCGGGGAAGCTGAGCGTGACGCCGTCGAGCGCGGCCGCCGTGGCCCCCGGGTAGGTGAAGCCGACGCCCTCGAAGACGACGTCGAGCGGCCCATCGGGCAGCGGGACAGGGTGCGCGGGCGTGGTCGTCGCGGGCGGGGTGTCGGTGACCTCCCAGATGCGGCGCGCGCTGGTGAATGCCTGCTCCAGATCGGGGGCGACGTCCTCGACGGCGAGCACCGGCGCGAAGGCCCCCGCCGCGATGGCGCACGCCACCACCAACGAGGTCCAGTCGAGGGCGCCGTCGGCGACCCGGAACGCCCCCACGAGGGTCACCGCGACCAGCCCGGCCACGACGAGCCCGGCGTTCACCCCGCGCCGCCTCGCCGTCCACGCGCCGAGCACGCGCAGGCCGCCTGCGACCTCCTCGCCGGCGGCGGCGATCTGCGCGCGTCGGCGCTCCCCGGCGCCGAACGCGAGGATCTCCCGCACGCCCTGCATGGACTCCGCGACGAGCTGCGCCACGTCGCCGCGCGCCCTGCGCACCTCCATCGCGGCACGACCGCTCGACTCGCGGCCCCAGCCGGGCACCAGCGCGCCGACGGCCACCAGGAACGGCGCGAGGGTGAGGGCGAGCACCGGGTCGACCTCGACCGCCAGGAACGCGAGCACCCCGACGGGCACGATCACCGCCGCGACGGCGGGCACCAGGGTGTGCGCGAAGAACACCTCGACGCGGTCCACGTCTTTGGTGGCCCGGGACAGCAGGTCGCCCGAGCGGCGGGACAGGATGCCCGCGGGCGACTGCGGGGCCAGGCGCGCGTAGAAGTCGT
>JAEWEI010000226.1 GCA_023389545.1 Actinomycetes bacterium
CGCTCCTCGTACCAGGCCGGAGCCGCCAGCACGGCGACGACCGCGGTCGCGGCCACCAGCCGCGCACGGTCCCGCGCGACGGCGTCGGCACCCACCGCCACCAGGAGCGCCAGCGCGGGCGCCGTGAACGCGAGGTACTTCGGCACGTACAGGGGCGAGGCCACCAGGGACCAGGCGACGGCCGCCAGGGGCGGGAGCAGGAGCCACGCGGCGGCGACGGGCACCACCCCGCCCGTCGTGCCGGCGCCACGCACGTAGGCCACGACCGCCACCGCGACGAGGGACCAGCAGACCAGCGCGAGAGGCAGCGCCGACCACGCCGTCGTCCCGAACCACTGGTCGAGACCGAGCTGGCGGACGGTCCGCAGCCCGGGCGCAGGGATCCAGCCGACCTGGCCCCGCTGCCCGACCGCCAGCAGCAGGAACGGCGCGGCCGCGCACCAGCCGACGAGGGCCGCTGCGGCCGGGGCGAGCAGCACGCGCCACGACCGGCGCCACCACACCAACCCCACGAGATGCGCCACCGGCAGCAGCGCCAGCAGCATCCAGGTGCAGGTGCCGGCGGCGACGAGCGCCCCGTACACCGCCCAGCGCCATCGCCCCCGGGGCGCGGCCAGCGCAGCGACGAGCGCGACCGTCGTCCACACGGCCAGAGCGGTCGCCAGCGCGGCCGAGCGACCCTCCGTGGCTGCCCACGTCATGCGCGGCAGCACCAGGAGCACCAGACCGGCCACCACGGCGACCCGACGCGTGGCGAGCCGGTCGGCCAGCACGACGGTGCCGGCGACCGCGGCACCGACCGCGAGCGCACTGAGCAGCCGCAGCGCCACCACCGACTCGGTGGTCAGGACGAGCCAGACGTGCGCAAGGGCGTAGTAGACGCCGTGGACGGCGTCCACCTGCGACGTCAGGCGCAGCAGGGCGGGCAGGTCGCGCCCCGCGCCGGACATCGTCGCCGCCTCGTCCCCCCAGGCCGACGGCACCCAGGCGCCGACGAACCCGACGACCACCGCGAGCGCCCCGAGTGCGAGCGCCGTGCCGCGCACAGGACCCGCGGGACGCGCAGGCGAGCTCGCCGCGTCTGCGTGCGCCCGCAGGCGGAGGGCCGGCGGACCAGCGGTCACGGCAGCTCGTCGACCAGCTGGTCCCCGACCACGCCGACCTGCGTGCAGCTGGACCTCGAGCGCGGTCGGTAGACCACCCGTGAGTGGAAGGTGAACCGCGCGACGAACGCGACCAGGAGCGTGAGCGCCGTCGCCGGGACGGCCGCCACGTGCATCGTGCTCACGAGCAGCGCCAGGACCGGCAGCCGGAGCGCCGTCTCGATGTTGTTGAAGGCGAACGAGTGCGCGAAGCGCCGCCACGGCCCCCGACCCTCGTGGCGCAGGTCGGCGAACACGAAGCGCTCCTGCAGCAGGAAGTTCATGATGATCGTGAGCTCCGCCGCGACCACGGCTGCCGTGAGGTACGCGGTGCCCCAGCCGGTGAGCAGCGCGACGATCGCGATGTTCACCAGGGCACCGACCCCGCCGATGACGGCGAACCGGGACATCCGCCCGAAGCGCAGGGCCGCGAGCTGGGTGAGGAAGCGTGCACCCTGCGCGAACGAGGCCTTGGAGTCGCCGGCGTGGCGCTCCCCGAACACGAACGGGATCTCGGCGACGGCCAGCCGGTGGCGCGCCAGGATCTCGAGCAGGATCTTGAAGCCGCGCGGACGCAGGCGATCCAGCTCGACCGCCTCGCGTCGGACGATGAAGAAACCGGTCATGGGGTCCGAGCAGTCCGCCAGACGCACCGGGAACATCGCCCGGGTGACCGCGGTCGAGACCGACGACACGACGCGCCGCGTCACGTTCGCCAGCCCGCCCGAGCTCCCGTCGTCCATGTACCGCGAGGCCACGACGACGTCGACGCCCTCGCCACGGGCCGCGGCCAGGAGGGACGGGACCAGGCCCGGAGGGTGCTGCAGGTCGCCGTCCATGACGACGCACCACGGCGCCGCGGAGGCGGCCAGACCTTCCTGGACGGCGCCCGACAGCCCGCCCACCGGGTGATCCCGGTGGATCAGCCGCACCGGGATCGGCGCGGTCGCGGCGACCTCGCGCACGACGTCCGGTGTGGCGTCGGTCGAGTCGTCGACGAACAGCACCTCCGCCGACTGCCCGTCGAGAGCCACGGCCAGCTGCCGGACGAGCTCGGCGACGTTGGGCGCCTCGTTGAAGGTCGGGACGATCACGGTCAGCTCGGGGGTGCCGGGCTGCCGGTCGGATGCACTGCTCACAGGTCCCCCCGAGGGCCGTCGATATGACCGTGCAGGCCGGGTCGTTGGGGGGAGCCTAATCCGGTTCTGGGCGTGATTGTGGGTATATGCCCTATTTCACCCGAGTGCGCGCTCAGCGGCGCTCGAGCACCACCACCTGGTCGAGCGGCCCCTGCCAGCGGTCCCGCACGACCCACCCGTCCCGGGACAGGAACGCGTCGTCCGACTCGCGCACCGCGTCCGGCAGGTCGTGCCGACGCACCACGCACACGGTGTCCAGCGAGGCGAGCCGCGCCCCCGAGTCGCGCAGCAGCGCCGAGCGGCCCACCAGGTCGTCCGTCTCCAGCGGGTCCGCCAGGAGCGTCACGTCGACCAGACCGTCGAACGCCTCGGGGTACGCGACCGACACCCCACGGGTGGTCAACCGGACCGTCTCGCCCTGCGGTGCGGCCCGCGGCGCGAAGTACACCCCGTCGCCGACGTCGCACGCGTCGTCGACGACGGCAGCCACCTCGCGCCAGTCGGCGCCGCTCTTCGCGTGCTCGGCGCGCTGCGACACCAGGACGGGCACCGCGCACGCGACGAGGGCGACGACCGCCGTCACCCGAGACGCCCGCGTCGGCAGCGCTCGCAGCGCCGCCGCCAGCAGCACCGCCACAGCCGGCGCGCAGAACGCGAGGTACCGCGAGCTGTACGTCTGCGAGACCACGGCCCACGCCACGACCGCGAGGGTGGGGACGACGACCCAGGGAACGGTCCACACCAGGACGGCCCGGGCAGCAGCCGGCGCAGGGCGCGCGCGCCACCAGCGCAGCAGGGCGTACGCGACGACGGCGACCGCCAGCCCGGCGAGCAGCACCGACGCCGGGCGCCACCACGCGGCCACCTGCGCGCCGGCAGCCGCGACCGCGGCGTCGCGGCTGTAGACGGTGGGCGTCTCCCCGAGGAACCACTGGTTGACGACCACGTTGCGGGCCAGCTCGACGGCGGACACGGCGTGCCTGCCGAGCTGACCCGTCTGGCCCGCGGCGAGCGCGAGGAACGGGCTGACGACCAGGAGCGCCGCCCCGGCTGCGGCGCACCAGCGCACCAGCGTGGCCCTCGAGCGGTACCCCGCCAGCAGGGTCACCGCGTGGGCCGGGACGAGCAGCACGGTGTACAGGTTCAGCAGCACGGCGACCACCACGAGCGACGCGTAGCCCGCCCAGCGCGCCACGCCGCCGCGCCGCACGGCGGCCAGCAGCAGCACCGTGGTCCACACCGCCGCGGCCGTGGCGAACGCGAACGGCCGCGCCTCGGCGCCCATCCACGCGACCCGGGGCAGCAG